>JAHEDX010000021.1:0-4625 GCA_024641005.1 Acidimicrobiaceae bacterium | reverse complement strand
TCGACCTCGTTCTCGCCCTGGTCGTCATCGATCTTGACCGTCTGATCGGCGCCCGAGTTGCTCAACACAGGCACGGGGGCTCCTGCCGCGGCCGCAGCACCGGCACCCATCGTGACGGCCACCAGGCCGATGATGGTCTTGCCGGTCAACGCCTTCGACAACGACGTCAGTGTGGGGATCATGGACTGCTCCTCGATTCGGGTCGTCGACCCTTCCAGGTCTCCATCGACAACTGTGACCGATTGATTGACCCGGATGCCATCAAGCTTTCGTCAAATGTCGCGATGTCTGAGCCTCGAGGCCCGAGGCGTCAGTAGCTCCGCGGCAGTCCGAGCACGTTCTGGGCGATGAAGTTGCAGGTCATCTCCTGGCTCACGGGCGCCAGCCGCTGCAGCCTGGCCTCACGCCAGTACCGCTCGACGTGATACTCGGTGGCATAGCCCAGGCCGCCGTGCGTCTGCACCGCCTGATCGGCGGCAAACCAGCACGCCTCGGCAGCGAGATACTTCGCCGTGTTCGCCTCTTCACCACACGACAAACCGTGGTCGTAACGCCAGGCCGCCTGCATCATCACCCCATAAGCGGCCCGGAGCTGCATGTGGGCCTGCGCGAGCGGATGGGCGATCGCCTGGTTGGCCCCGATCGGACGATCGAACACGATCCGCTCGTTGGCGTAGCCGACGGCACGCCGCAGTGCTGCCTCGCCGATGCCACACGACATCGCCGCCAACAACACCCGCTCGGGATTGAGCCCGTGGAGGATCTGCTGGAACCCGCGTCCACGCTCGCCCACCAGCCGCCAGCCTTCGACCGGGAGTTCGTCATACGCGACCTCGCAGGATGCGACGGCGTTGCGGCCCGTCTTCGGAATCGGGGCGATGTCCACATGTTGCGGGTCGAGGTCGACGAGGAACAGGCTCAGCCCACCGAATCGGTCGTCACCCGCCTCGTCGGTGCGCGCCAGCAGCAGACACACCTCCGACTCGAGCGCTTTCGACGTCCAGATCTTGCGGCCGCTGACGACATAACCACCCATGCCGTCATCGATCGCCCGCGTGGCGATCCGGCTGGTGTCCGTTCCAGCGTCCGGTTCGGTGACGCCGAACGCGACATGGAGATCGCCGGTCGCCGCACGCGGCAAGAAGGTGTCCTTCAGACGATCGTTTCCGAACTTCACCACCGGGTTGAGGCCGAACATGGTCAGGTGCAGCGCTGTCGACCCGTTCATCGCCGCGCCGGACGCAGCCACCCGGTTCAACACCAACGCCGCCTCAGCGATGCCCATCCCACCACCGCCGTACCGCTCGGGGATGGCAATGCCGACCCAACCGCCCGTAGCCATCTCCCCGTAGAACTCCCACGGGAATCGGTGGTCGGTGTCACACGCAGACCAGTACGCGTCGTCGAACTGCGCGCACACCCGATCGACCGCAGCCGTGATCGCCTCGTGATCATCGTTCGGTGTGAAATCCATGGTCCTCCTTCATCGCCCGGTGGGCGCCAGTACCGGCTCGAGCCCGCGCGTCTCGGCGACATCGTCGTCGCGGACGAACCACGAGACAACGATTCCAGGGATCATCACCAGGCCGACCGCCAGGAAGGCGTGCTGGTGGGCGGCGAGCCGGTCGATCGCCGGGGCCGTGTCGTCGATGCCACCCAAGCTCGCCGCCAGCACCGTGGCGGCCAACGCCACACCGGACGCATACGAGATCTGGCGTTGCGTGTTGAACAACGACGTGGCACGGCCGGTGTCTGCCAACGACGTCGTCGAATACACCGCGGTCTGGATGGCGACGAACACCAGGCCCATCGAGAGACCGCGGGCGAACGAAAGGGCGGCGATCGAGCGAAGCGAGGTGTCGAGGTCGACCAGCGCGAAGGCACACGTGATCGCGGCCGCAGCGGCAGTTCCCCACACCATCAAACGACGCGGACCGATGACGCGATAGGCACGCTTTCCGAACAGATTCGACATCACGAACACGCCGAACGCCTGGGGCGACTGCACGAGGCCACTCTGAAAGGCCGAGAAGCCGCGCAGCGATTGCAGGTAGATCGGCAGGATGAAGATCATCCCGAAGAAGCCCGCGTAGATGAGGGCTGCAGCGATGTTGACGCTGCGGAACAGCCGATCGGCGAACAGGCGCAACAGCAGGGCCGGTTGGTCGACCCGCAACTCGGTGACGATCGCCAGCACCAACGTCAACGTCCCGATCACTGCCAGCCCGACCACCAACGGTGACGACCATCCGTGCTGTGGCCCGATCGACAAGGTGTAGAGCAACATGGCGACCGAGCCGCCGCTGAGCATCAAACCGAGCAGATCGAGGCGGCCCGCGTCCTCCTGGCGCTCCTCGCGCAGCGCCTGCCGAGCGAGCACCAGACCGAGCCCACCGATCGGGATGTTGATCAGGAAGATCCAGCGCCAGGACGCTTGGTCGACCAGGATTCCACCGATCATCGGCCCGAGAGCGGGCGCGATGACTGCGACACTGAGCACGGCTGTCGCGGCCGACGCACGTCGGCTCATCGGGTACGCGCGATACAGCATTGCGCCGCCGATGGGGGTCATCAGCCCACCGCCGAGACCCTGCAGTACGCGCAGGACGACCAACTGGTCGAGCGTCTGGGCTGCGCCACACAGCAGGGAGACCACCGTGAACGTACCGAGCGACAGCAGAAAGATCCGTTTGGTTCCGAAACGGTCGCCCAGCCATCCCGCGGCCGGAATGACCGTCGCCACCGCCAGGAGGTACCCGACCGCGATCCAGTCGACCTCACTCGGCTGGACGCCGAAGTCCTTCGCCATCGTCGGGAGCGCGACGTTGACCATCGTGCCGTCGATCACGGTCATGAAGATCGAGAACACATAGATCACCAGCACCTGCCGCTCGTAGGGCAGATTCGACATCCGGATGCTCAAGCGGGATCGTTCCAGCTACTGAGCGTGCGGTGGCGCATGATCGAGAACGTACGCGACTTGCCGACACATCTCCCGATCAGACGGGTGATCGACCAGTTCGTGGTGAGCCCCGGAGAACGCGTCTTGCGGGTTCTCTGCGACGGCATTCCCTGCCGCTCGGCCACCCGCCCGTGCGCGAGGATCACACCATGCCCGATCTCGCCGATGTCCGATCGCTGCTCGACGACGAACACGGCCTCGCCGTGGTCAGCACCGTGCAGAACGACCGCCGTGTTCTCTCGAGCGTCGTCAACTGCGGTGTCCTCGCGCATCCGGCGACGGGAGTCGATTGCGTGGCGTTCGTATCAGGTGGCAACGCCGCCAGACTGGGCCACATCCGAGCCGGCTCCGACGTCACCGTCACCGTTCGCCGGGGCTGGCGCTGGGTCGGCGTCGCCGGATCGGCCCACCTGATCGGGCCGGACGACCCGCTGGAGGGGCTCGATACCGACGGCTTGAAGATGCTCTTACGGACCGTGTTCCAGGCGGCCGGAGGCTCACACGACGACTACGAGGAATACGACCGCGTGATGGCACACGAGCGCCGGGCCGCAGTGTTCGTGACCGCCGCTCGCATCTTCGGCAACAGTTGAGACACCGACGCCTGACATGGTCGACGACGCACCCCCGTACCGATTCAGCGCACGACTCTGGCTGCATGCCGGTCAGGCGGCGTGGCACTTCGTCACGTTGCCCCATGACGTCTCGGACGAGATCGACGAACTGACCTCGTCGACGCGACGCGGCTTCGGTTCGGTACGGGTCGCTGTCACGGTCGGGTCGACGACATGGCACACCTCCGTCTTCCCCGACGCGAAGGCGGAGTCGTACGTGCTGCCGGTCAAGAAGCCGGTCCGGGCGCACGAGCATCTGACCGTCGGTGACACCGTCGACATCACGTTGCGCCTCGCCGAGTGATCCGCCGGACCACGACGAAACACCGACGCCGAGGCACTCCTGGGTACCCGCAGGACATCGACGCGTCGTCAACGAGGCGACGAACACGCGATCTCGATGTCGACCGCGACCAGCGGGGCGCTGACGTTCAGCACGGTGCCGTCGGATTCGACAGCGACAGCGCCCGACCCGAGCGCCTGCCACCCTCCGTCGGGTTCGACACCGACGACCGAAAACGATGTTCGCTCGTTCGCGGTCTCGACCAGTGGGGCCAGGCGCACGTGGAGCGTGCCGTCGATCCACTCGGCCCGGGACAGCGCAACCCTCGGGAAATCGACACCGACCACCTGCGGGCATCGCTCGAGGGGTGCCTCGGACAGCCGGGCCCACGCTCCGGGCCCAGCCACCTCAGCGGCAGCCATGAAGGCGTTGAACTGGCCTCTCGGAAACTCCTCGCCGAGCCCCATGCCCCACGTGAACTCACCGCTCTGACGATCCCACGTCGGTTCGTAGGATGCCTCTGCGGCCTCGACCAGTCGTGTCTCGAGATCGGCGAGCCCCCACTCACGGCTGAGCAACAGCGTCGAGCCCAGCCCGCGGCCGGCCCGGACGGGCAATCCGAGCGGCCCGTGATACCCGGCCGAAGCGCAAGCGGCATCCCACAGGCGGCGAGCATCGTCGGGCACCTGTGGGGCGGCATAGAACGAGGTGGTGAGGGCGGCCGCGACCGGCAGCCGATGATGCACGTCGAGCACCGGGTCGTAAT
>JAHEDX010000076.1 GCA_024641005.1 Acidimicrobiaceae bacterium | reverse complement strand
CGCGATGGACGCAGAGAACGCCGAGCGCCATGCGGTCTCTCGGCTCGAGGTTGAGAGCATCCCCCACCTGGAGCGGACCGAGTACGTCGATCCTCACCGGTCGATTATCTGGTTCCCGGTGAAGGCCGTCAAGAACACGGATACCCGATGGATACCGGGCACGTGCCGTCGGGATGGCGCGGCTGCGTAGTTGTTGGACACCGGCCGCAGTTCGGTTCGGTTCGGACAACCAGGAGGACATGAGATGGACAGGAATCGAGCCCTCGGATGTGGGCTGCTCGTCGCTGCGGCGGTGCTCGTCGCAGCCTGCAACGATGGCGAATCGGCCGCGATGCCTGCGGTCGATGGTGTCACCACCACGATCGCCGGCCCGCCGCCAACCAGTGCACCGTCGACGACGTCGGTCGGGATGACGATCGGGATGACGATCGACGATGCCGACTTCGGATGGGCGCTCGACGGCGACGGTTCGGCCAGATCGGGCGGCGTCGACGTCGAGTTTCAGGGCGCGTACGAGACGACGGACGAGGCCGTCTCGTTCGACGGGTATACCGGCCACGCGTTGACGCCGGGGCCATCGCCGGTCGACACGACCGAGTCCTTCACGCTGATGGCATGGGCGAACTACGCCGACCCCACCACGAGGTCGGCCGTGGTCGGCCTGCTGGGTGCCGACAGCTATGCGGCGGTGCTCTCGGTGGGCGGTGAGGGTGTGTGGGAGTTCACGACGAAGACGCGAGACGTCACCGGCGGCGAGTTCGCAACCAGCGCGGTCGGCGACGAACCTGAGTCGGGCGACACCTGGACCCATCTCGCCGGTGTGTACGACGCCGCCTCGGCGACGACGTCGTTGTATGTGGATGGCGAGTTGGTCGGGCAGGCATCGGCACCTCCGTTGTTCGATGCGCAGGGACCGTTGACGATCGGGCGCGGGCAGTTCGACGGCGGTCCGGGCAACTACTGGCGGGGCGCGATCGGCGATGTCGCTGTCTTCCAGAGGGCGTTGAGCGCCGACGAGGTCGCCTCGTTGTACGAGGCGACGCAGCCGGCGTCGCCGCCCCCGCCGATTCCGTCGCCTGACCCGTCGACGTACGGCGACGGCCTTCTCAACGGCACCTGGGACTACGTCTACGACGATGAACAGGCCCAGCTGATCATCGAGGACTTCTCCGAGTTCGTGGATGATGCCGACGAGGTGATCGTTCGGATCGGTTTCGACGACAGTGAGTTCTGGATCGGGTTCCTGTTCGACGGTGTGATGCCGATGTATGGCAAATCACCCGAGGGGGCCGGGGGGACGTTCACGATCAACGATGACATCCTGACCACTGACGAAGGCTTCGGTACCTCGGACTTGAGGTTCTCGCTCGATGGCGACCAGCTAACGCTCGAGTTCCTGCAGGGGTGTGAACGAGGCGGCGATTGCACCGACGTCGGCGACCCGCTCGGGTTGGCGGTGATCAACCACACGTTCACCAAGAGCAGCGACGATCCGCGTCGGTACGACAAGTAGGCAGTTGTCGATTGCGCTCCGACCCAGGGCGACCTCTGACCTACTCCGTCGGGAGTAGGTCAGGTCGGCTGGGTACGGTTCGCTGCTGTTGCGAAGAGCCGTTCGGCCTCGGCCTCGTCGACGCTGAGGTCGAACATCTCGCACAACACTTCTCGGAGGTGGAATGCGTCGACAATCGCGATCTGTTGCTCGTCGCCGCTGCGCGTGATCCGCAGCTCGAGGTTCCTCAACGAGCGCACCTCGCCGTCGACGGTGCGTGCCGCCACGAGGTTGTTGACGAAGGCGGCATCGGGATGCCGGTGCGAGTAGAAGTGCCCGAGCTCGGCGTCGGCGGCGCCGTAACGAACCAGGTCGAAACGGTACAACGAGACGTAGCCGTCGTCGGTGGCGAGCTGGAGGTGGAACTCGCCCGGTTCGCCCTCGACGATTCGGTACCGGCCGCCGCTCGCACCCAAGGGATCGAACAGGACGGGTGTCGGCGGGCACGCTGCACCGAACCCGACGTCGACGAGGTAGCGCCGGTCGTCGAGGTCGACCATCGTGAACCGGTGCGTCAGAGGTGGATGATCTGCCCCCGAGAGGAGTACTCGTGCGAGCACCATCGTCGTCTCGTACCCGAGCTCGCCGAGGATCGCGAACATCAGGCCGTTCTGCTCGAAGCAGTAGCCACCCCGCCGCCGTACCACGATCCGGTCGAACAGCGAGTCGGTGTCGAGCGGTAGCGCGTCGCCGAGCTGTGGTCCGATGCTGGCGAACGCGAAGCGCTCGAGATGACGGCGAGTCAGCTGCTCGAGCAACGGCATCGTCGGACCGCCACGTTCGACATCGACGACGGCCAGGTATCGGTCGAGCAACGTGTTCGCCGTCATGGCCGTCAACGGTATCGAGACACTGCAGTGAGCCGGCGACTCCGCTCGACGTCAGACGGGGTGTGTCGAACGGACTGTGTCACCGTTCGAGGCACTTGGGTCACCGTCGCCCGACGGCGGAGCCCTGACGTTCGAGCGCGGGAGCGACACTGGGCTTCGTTGCGTCCTGCACCATCGGTTGCCTCGGCGAGGAGCTGGTCCAACTGCCCCGGGCGGCGCCGATGATCGCTTGTCGAGCAGCGGACTCGGCGCGGTCCCGGTCGCCGACCCCCTCCGCTGTCGCCACCGCGCCGATCACACCGCGATGGTCAGCCGGCGTGAGATAGCGTCGCGCATGGTTTGCGACTCGATTGGTCCGACCACGGTCCGTCCTTCGGCACTGTCGGTGCGGCTCCTCGGCCCGGTCGCCGCCGTCGTCGACGGGCGAGAGGTGGCAATCACCGCTCGGCGTCAACGCTCCGTGCTGGCGTGCCTCGCGCTGCACACCGGCGAGACGGTGTCGGCCGACCGTTTGCTCGACGAGGTGTGGGGCGACGATTTGCCCGACACGAGGGCTCGCGCCGTCGCGTTCCAGATCTCGAAGCTCCGCGGCATCCTCGAACCCGACCGCAACGGGGAGGGCACGCTGATCACGACATCGCCCGGTGGCTACACCCTGCGAGCCGACCCCGATGACGTCGACGTCCACCGCTTCGACCGCCTCGTCGACGATGCCCGCGCAGCATTGGCCGGCGATCCCGCTCGATCCTCACGACTGCTCGACGAGGCTGTGCTGCTGTGGCGAGGGCGTCCGTTCGCCGATCTCGGTGACGAGCCGTTCACCGACGCCGAGCGGCACCGGTTGGAGCAGCGCCAGCTGCTGGCGCGGCGCACCCAGGTCGAAGCCGCGGTGGCACTGGGGCGTCACCTCGACATCATCGGAGATCTGGAGGTGATGCTCGCCGAACACCCGTTGGACGAGTCGGTCGTTCGGCTGGCGATGCTCGCGCTGCAACACGCGGGACGCGTCGCCGACGCCTTGCGCACCTACGGCGAGTTCCGGATGCGCCTCGGTAGCGAGCTCGGGATCGAGCCGTCGCTCGACCTGCAGGCGTTGGAGGCACAGCTCCTCGCGGGCGTCCCGAGCGCCGACCGCTCTGCCCGACCCGACGTCCGTTCGCCACGTCGGGTGCCGTCGGCGCCGACCGCGTTGATCGGACGGACCGCCGAGCTGGCCGGGATCGTCGAGACCTTGTCGTCGGCGCGGGTGGTGACGCTGTGCGGCTTCGGCGGCCTCGGCAAGACGCGACTCGCGTTGGAGGTGGCCAACACCCACGCCGACCAGTTCGCCGACGGGGTCTGGTTCGTCGACCTCACGTCGATCGACGACGGGCGGCTGTGCGTCGACACGTTCCTGGCCTCGGGTGGCGTGCCTGCCGACGGCCGCGAACCCGTAGATCGCCTCATCGCCCATCTGGCCGACCGAGAGCTGCTCGTCGTCGTCGACAACTGCGAGCACGTGATCGACGACGTCGCCGAGCTCATCACGCAAGTCGTGCGTGGCGCTCCCCGTGTCCGTGTGCTGGCGACCAGCCGCCTGGGGCTCGGCATCGGTGGCGAGGCGCTCTGGACGGTGCACCCGCTCGCACCGGCGTCGGCCGTGCAGATGTTCGTCGATCACGCCCGTCTCGCTCGCCCGGGCTTCGTTGCCGGCGAGACCAACCGGGACGACCTCGAACGCCTCGGCGAGCATCTCGACGGCATCCCGCTCGCGATCGAGATGGCGGCCGCACGACTGTCTGTCCTGACCGTGGCGCAGATCTGCGAGCACCTCGACGACCGCCTCGCCTTCCTCACCCGCACCGGTCGGAAGGTCGAGGACCGGCAGCGCTCACTCGAGGCCGTCCTCGAGTGGAGCTACCGGCTGCTCGATGACGAACAGCAGACCCTGCTGCGCAGGATCTCGGTCTGCACCGGCGGGTTCACGCTCGACGCTGCGTTGGCGATCGGTGTGCCGGACGACGACGCCACCCTGACCGAGGTCCTCGACCGGCTCGGTCACCTCGTCGAGGCGTCACTGGTGGTGTTCGACGATCACGACCCAGTCCCGCGGTATCGAATGCTCGACACCGTGCGCACCTATGCCGCCGGACAACTCGACCGCGATGGCGGCGCCGAGCGCACAGCGAGTTCGTTGGCCCATGCGGTCCACTTCGCCCGGGTGGCGGCCGAGATGTCCGAGCGGAGAGGTCAGGACGCCTACGCACAGTTCCGACTCGGCGACCACGAGATCGGCAACCTGGAAGCCGCGATCGCCTGGACAACGGCGAACGGCCATCCACGGGTGGGCCTGACGATCATGTGTCGTCTGTGGAGCCTCTACGTGGCCGAGCGCTGGTACGACGCTGCGATGCGGAACCTGCAGGTCGGGCTCGAGGCGACCGACGAGGTCGCGCCCGACATCCTCGAAGCCGCCGCGCTCTCGCTCATCGCCGCCAACAACAGCGACTGCCACGAGTGGCACTTCCTCGAGCGGATGAGCGCGATGATCGAGGATCACCTCGGCACCGTCGACGACCCGACGCTGCGATCGATCCTGCTGCGCGGTCTCGCAGCGTACGTGGGGCACAGCGAGCCGAGCCGGTCGGACACCTACCTGCGCGAGGCGGCGACCATACCCGGGGCATCCCCGACGGAGGCCTTCCTGGCGGTACACAACCGAGTGGCGACCACGTGGTGGTTCGGCCGTCTCGACGACCCCGAGGCGACGTTGCGGCAGATCGACGCGCTGGTCGATGCGGCCCCAGCGATGGCGCGGACGGCCGACTACCTCCGACTCAGGGTCGCGATGCGTGCCGGGTGGTGGGACGTCGTCATCGCCGAGACCGAATCGTCGGACCACCTGAGCGAGTATGCGCAGTTCCATCGCCGCATATCACGCGTCGAGGCCCTCATCGCGCTCGGTCGAGCCGACGAGGCGGCCGACGAGCTCCGACGGCTCGAGCTCATCCCCAGCCGGGAGCACGTGCACACCAACCCGTACCTGTGGGCAAGCCTCGAGCTCGAGCGAGGTGATCCGGGCGCGGCGGTCATCGCGCTCCGCGGCCGGATCGACGAGCTGGGTCGCGATCCACGTCGCTTGGCGCTTGGCGCTCAGCTCACCTCGCTGCTGGGCGAGGCGGCCCATTCGCTGGGTCACGACGAGACAGCTGCGGTGCTGTTCGGGTACTCGGCCGCCGAGCAACGGCGGCTCGAGATCACCCTTCGCCCGACGGACCGGCCGAGGGCCGAACGCGCCGTCGCAGCGTGCCGCGCCGCGCTCACCGAGCGGCGCTTCGACGAGCTCGCGGCGCGCGGCGCCGTGACCGACTTCGTCGACCTCCCGCCGGTCGACGTCGAGCCGGCCACCGGTACGGCCTGAACGCCGGGGCCCGATCCGGCTGAGCGGATCGGGCTTCATCTCGGGTCGGGGCGCGCCTCGGGCGCCTGGGGTGTCGACGCGTAGTGTTCACGCATGATTTCGATCAGTTGTGCGTTCCCGCCGGTGCCCGAAACACCCGACCACATCGCTTTGGCCGAGGAGCTGGGGTATGAGTCGGCCTGGGTGTATGACACACCGGCCCTTCAGCTCGATTGTTGGATGACCTTGGCCCTGGCTGCCATGAAAACGGAGAGCATTCGTCTGGGACCGGGTGTCCTCATTCCGAGCCTCCGGCACCCCATGGCAACGGCCGCTGCGATTGCCACGTTGGTCGGCCTGGTCGGCCAAGACCGAGTCATCGTCGGAGCGGGCACCGGGTTCACCGGCCGGCGAGCCATGGGGCAGAAGCCGCTCAGCTGGAACGACTTCCCCGCGATGGTTTCCCAGGTACAGGCGTTGCTGCGAGGAGAGGATGTCGAGATCGACGGCAAGCTGACTCGCATGCTGCATTGGCCCGGCCAGGCGCCTGAGCGGCCCATCGAGGTTCCGTGGGTCATGGGCGTCAACGGACCTCGGGGCTTGCGCGCCGCCGCCGATTCGGGATGCGGGGTGTTCACCTCCCGTCCCCGACCTGACGCCGACTACAACGGCATTGCCGATGTGATCCTGCTCGGGTTCGGCACGATCCTCGATGACGACGAGACCATGCACAGCCAACGGGTGATCGACACGGCCGGGCCGGGCGTGGCAGTGGCGTACCACGCGTTCCTCGAACAACGCGACCCGCGACTCGACGGCTTTCCGAATGCCGAGCGATTCCTGGAACTGGCCAACGCCACGTCCGAGGACTCTCGTCACCTCGAAGTCCACACCGGCCACCTGACCGAACTCAATGCCATCGACCGGGAGGTGGTGACCGGTGACGCCATGTCCGTGACCCCATTGACCTGTTACGGCCGCGAGTTACCGGCCCGGCTCGAACGCCTGGCCGGGCAGGGCATCACCAATGTCGCGTTCCAGCCAATGGGTGATGTTGCACGTGAACTCCGCACCTTCGCCGAGGCCGCAGGCCTCACGAAGTCGGGATAGAGCGGGGCAGCGAAACGGTGGCACCGCGATCCGAGCGCTGACCAGCACCGAGAATGGCTGGTACCGTCGTCGCACCGATGAGCCACGACACGTTCGATTCGCAGATCACGTTCCTGTACGTGGCCGACCTCACCCGGTCAGCCGAGTTCTACGGCGGCGTGCTCGGCCTCGAACTCGCCCGCGATCAGGGTGCGTGCCTCATCTACCGGGTTGCCAACGCCGCCTACCTCGGCCTGTGTGACCACCGCGAGCCCGAACCCGGCGGCACGATCGTCACCCTCGTCACCGACGACGTCGACACCTGGGCTGAGCGCCTCACCGCCGCCGGTCTCGACGTCGACGGACCCCACGCCAACAAACGCTTCGCGCTGTACCACGTGTTCGTGCGCGACCCCGACGGCCACCTCGTCGAGATCCAACGCTTCGACGACCCTCTCTGAGGCTGGCGGCTGGCTGCTGACGAGCGCCGCGGTCAGCTCGCCGGTGGGCGGTGATGTCGGTCGCCATGTCGTCGATCAAGTCGGTTGCCGGGGCCCGAATCGCGATCTCGAATCAAGGAATGCGCCGGTCCCGCGACCCAGTTCCTCCCGACGCCGCCGTTGTCGGCCGGACTTCGAGACCCTCTACCGGCCACGCAATGATGCGGAGAGCGGGTCATACCCTCGACGCTGGTGGATCACCCGGCCGGTCTCGTGTCGACGATCGGGTTTTCTCCCGCGAATCGCGCCGGTCCCGCGGTCGCGGTGTCGACAACGGGTCGCACCCGCCGATCAGCACGGTTGCCCGAGTGCCGATCTCGCGGCTGAACGAACGTATCAACACCGTGTTACCCGATCCGGCGTCGCCGCCGATGAACACGGCCGATCCGCGTCCGTCCCGCGCGTCGTCCAGAGAGCCCCGGAGCGTTGCGATCGCGTCGTTGCGCTCCAACAACGCATCCGACGCGCGGTCGGCCTGCCCCACCGTGACTTCCTTGTGCAGGTCGTCCAATTCGATGCGTCCTGCAACCGGAATCAGCGATGTGGGAAGCGGCTCGCGACTCGGTCCGGGGTCGGCGCCTCACCGAGCGATCTTCTCCGAGGTCGTCAGCGGCATCGCGCCTCTGGGACCGGCGCCAGACTGCGTTCGACCCGGTAGCAGGCTCGCCTCTCGATCCAATGGGTACGGAGTTTTGCGGTTCAGGGGCAGCCGGTGACCGTCAGTACGTCGCGGTCCACTCGTACCGAGCCATTGACCTCGACGAACACGACGTGCTCGTGGATGTCGATCGTTCCGGGGAAGTCGTGGAACTGACTGTTGTACGTAACCACACCGCTCGACGTGACGCCGGCGTGCCCGGCTTGGGTGAACTGACTCGAGTAGTCCTCCGTGGCAGGGTCGTCGAAGTCGGTCACATACCTGCCGGTCTCCCCGAACACGATCTTGATGCTGTCACCCGACTCCTTGACGATGAACCGCCATGTCGTGGTGAACGTGGTCCAGCCGGCCCTGTCCCCGCAGATGTCGTCGGGGAAGTACTGGGGATGGACTTCCTTGTGAACGATCGTCCTGTCGCTCGATGGCTTCGCAGCGTCGACGTGTGTCGGCGCCACCACCAGCATCGCCATCGTGGCGATGAACATGGATCGTGAGAGCTTTCGCATGATTGGTCCCTTCTTCGGTTCACCGGTGCCTGACCCTGGATGAGGAGTTGGAGACGAATGTGCGTGTGCGGTTTCGTCTGCCGCCCCAGCCAGGTCGTCCTGCACAGGAATGTGTTGAGGGCACACAGGTACCAGCAGTGGGTATCGGGTCGGTATCCGCAGCGGATCCACGATCGACCGACGTCTTCGTGGTTGCTGGATCTGTTCACGGATGCGATGGACAGACCTGCCTCATTGAGCGGTACCACCAGGTCGAGGAGATCCTCCGCACCCTCCTCAACCACTGACTGCAAGCGCTCATCAGCGTGGCTCTGGGTCACCTCTCGGAGTTCTTCAGGGAATCGCCACGCGGTCTCCAAGCTCGGGTGCCGGCAGTCCGTCACGCTCGTCGTGTCACCCACCACGACCCGATCAGGAGGACCGACATGTCGAACATCACCGCACACCAGCCCAACCACGTCATCCGCTCAGCGAACCGGCTGCGCCGCCAGGCCGATCAGATGAACCCGATCGTCGCCAAGGCGTTCCGCCGGCGGGCGAGCGAGCTCGAACTCGAGGCGTGGCTCCGACGGATCGTCGACCCGAACGTCGACCGATCGTCGCTGGAGCTCAACGTCGCCTGACCCGCCCGATCGGAGTGGGCAGGCCTCTCCAGGAGAGTTCCAGGCTGTCTCCATGACCCGCTATCGGAACTCCGTCAGAGTCGCTCCCACACGACGACCGCTTGCCGAAGGATCCCCACATGTCGATCGAATTCCGAACCGCACCACCTGTCGCCGACGAGCACGCCCGACCGGGGAATGACTCTGCCGCCGGGTTCGCTCGCGGGCCTGTGCGCCGTCGTGCTGATCGCCCCGATCACATCAGGTGGTGCCGACCACGCCGTGGTGGCTGCCGCAGCGACGACCGCCGTGGTGGCCCGTCGCCTCAGCTCGTCGGTCGCGCTCGCCTGCGACATGGCCGTGATCTGGCTCGCCGGTCTCGCTGCTTGAAATTGGACGACGCCCACATCTGAAACCTCGGGGCCTCGACGCGCCGACGGAACCGAACACGGATGCGAGGGCCTACGAGCGACCGAATCGGGTGTTGCTGACCCCACACCAGGCTCTACGCGTGCGATCGCAGTGGTCCAGCATCGTCATCCCGGGTGTTCTTCCAGGTTTCGCGTCGGTCCCGCGCCTCTTGGGCCGGTCGAACCCCCCCTTTTGACCTGGTAGCTCGCTCGCCTTGTGGTGGTTGGGAACGGATTTCGCCGATTCGGGAGCGCGGTGTGGGAGCATCGACGACCCGCGCCCCTACAGCCCGTAGGGCACAGCAGCCGAGAACGATTGCCGCTGACACTGCTGACCCTGTAGAGGTTCCAAGCCCGGACGCGACGCTCCCGCCGGGACCTGGCGGTCGCCGGCGGGAGCGTGGGTGTGCTCGACGTGGTGGATCGGTCAGAGGCAGATCGTCGCGGCCCCCTGCGAGATCAGCTCGTAGACGGGCCCGGCACCGGTGATGGCGACCCCCTCGATGAAGTCTTCCTCGGTGTAGCCACGCAGCGAGCTGCACGGCGGGCAGGCCCAGACGGTGCCGCCCGAGGCCATGAACTTGCCGATCAGCTCCTTCATGGACGGATCGTGCGGGTTCATCTGCACCGTATCGGCCGCCCGCTTGCGGAGGACGTCGACGCCGGAGCTGACGGCGAAGACGGTGACGTCCTGGCCGTTCGCGACGCCGGCGTTCGCCAGCGTCCAGGCCACGGTGGCCCGCTCGTCGTCGATGCCTCGTGAGAGGAAGACGATCGTCTTGTCGGTGCTGTTGCTGTTGGTGTTGTTGTCCATCGGATGCTCCTTCGTTGTTGGTGTTTGGTTGATGGATCTGGTGGTCACGCCGCCCGACGGATGCGGTCGGCGAACATGAGCTCGTGGGCCGCGCGGTTGGCGGCCCGGTAGGACTCGGTGGTGGCCAGACGGCGGTAGTCGTTGGCGCCGAGTACGTCGTGCAGCGGCCCGATCTGGCTCCGGTGACAGGCGAGGGCGGCCAGCTTCTGCTCGATCTGACGGTCGTCGAGCGTCGGCTGCCAAGTGGGCCCGCCGGCGTCTCGTAGGGGGAAGCCGGGCCAGAAGGCCCCGATCTCGTGCATTCGGGGAAGGAGGTCGTCGGGCCAGGCGGCCCCGGTCGCGACCGTCACCAGGGGGATCCGCCCGTCGTGATCGACCAAGGCGAGCCGGGTCCAGCGTGCGACGGCGCGGTGATCCGGGTGGCCGGTGACACCGTCGTCGCCGAACCCGAGCACGACGTCGGGGCGGACGTCCTCGATGATGGCCGCGATGTGGCGGGCGCCGACCCGGTCGGGGATCCGGTCGCACGCTCCGTCGCCGAACCCGAGCACCATTCCGGTGTCGATACCGAGGACCTTGAGCGCCGAAAAGAGCTCGGCGCGGCGTCGGGCGGCGAGGGCCTGCGGCCGGTCGCGGAGGGGGTCGTTGGTCCCGTGCTCGCCGAGCGTGGCCGTCACGCTGACGACCCGTCCGCCCCGGCGGGCGACCTCGGACATCAGGCCGGCGCCGAGATAGGACTCGTCGTCCGGGTGGGCCCAGACGGCGAGCATCGTCGATGGTGCCGACGCAACCCGAGCGCTGAGTTCGTCGATCGTCCGGCGGGTCCGGGCGAGTCGGCGAGTGGAGGAGTTCATGTCGCCATCATCGAGAAATCGATGTGACGAAGCTTGGCGACGATCTGACGATCACCTGGTTCTGCACGACCTCGCGTCGTCAGAACCGTCAGAACTCCGATCGGCCGCTCGACCCACCAGGTCAGGGCGGTGGCGGAGGTCGCTCAGGTGGTCAGCAGCCGCCGTGCGCGAACGACATCTCGCGGCACTGACTGGCCGTCGTAGCGGTCGACGAGCATCGACACCTGCTCGCGACGTGCCTCGGAGGCCGCGCCACGCTCCAATTCCAGCTGATCGCAGGCGATGCGCAGCATCATCACCGGTGAGCCCATCGCCGCAGCCAGATCGGCGGCGTGTGCGAGTTCCTCGGCGGCACGCTCCTCGTCGCCGAGCAGGAGGTGTGCCTGGGCGCGGAGCCGGTGCATCTCGGGACGATGGAAGTACGACCTCGTGCTCGCGTCGATGCGTGCCTCGGCATCGCCGAGCACCGACAGCGCGTCGGCAGGTGCACCCTGGCGCAGCACTACGTCGGCCTGCAGGGCGAGGAAGTACGGCATGTCGAGTTGGACGCCGGCCTCGTCGAGGTCGCGCAGGGTGTCGGCCATCGACGCCCCGACATCATCGGCATCGCCATCGTTGACGTCGTCGGCGGCTTCGGCGAACGAGCGGGCCCAGTCGCGCAGTACCTCCACTTGCAGACGTCTGACCCTCGAGATGAGCGGTCGCTCGAGCGCGATCGCTCGCTCGGCCCACCGGCGACACTCCTCGGGCTCGTCCCGCAATTGGTGCAGCATGGCCCGCTGCTGCAGGGCGACCGCCAGCGCATAGCGGTGCCGCTCGCCGAGCCGTACGGCGTTCTCGGCCCGCTTCAGTGAGTCGTCCGAGCGGCCCAGGAACCAGTTGGTCAACGACATCCACGAGTTGCACGAGGTGGCCGGATGCTCGGCGACAGCGGCCATGAGCTTGCTCGGTGTCTCGTCCGGCGTCGTGGAGAGGACCGCATCGGCGTTCGACTGACTTCGTCCGAACGCGCCCTGGTGGAACGTCGAGCACGCGACGAGCTCGTGGGCTTCCATGCCCAGTTCGCCCGTGCCGCCGGCGACCATGGGGCCGAGCAGCTCCTCGGTCCGTTCGAATTGACCGTGCATCTCACTGATCGTCGCCAGCGCGTAGCGCGCGTGGGCCTCCTCGTCGGCGGCGCCGAGCGCTGCTGCGAGATCGAGAGCTCTCTCGTACTGCTCGGCGACCTGGCCGTCGAACCATCCGTGGGCGCCGACCCTCGCCTGCCCGAGGAGCAGCCGGATCTCGAGCTCGATCTCATCGCGTTCGAGGCCGGGCTCGAGTCGATCGCACTGTTCGAGCGCGGCCCATAGCAGGCCGTCGGCATCGCCGTGCGCCTCGCGTGACAGCGCCTGCGCGGCGGCCCGTCGGAGGTAGCGAGCGGACCGAGCCGCGTCGTCGGCGGCGAGGAAGTGGTCGGCCAGGGTCGACGCGATCTCGAAGAGCGAGCCTTGGTGGCCGGTCTCGAGCGCGTGTCCGATGCGACTGTGCAGCACGGCTCTACGCGACGGGACCGTGCGGTCGTAGATCACGTCCCGGTGGAGCTGATGGACGAACCGATACCGGGTCGACACCGTCCCGTCCGGCCAGGAGACGGCACCCACGGCGTCGATGTGGTCGGGTTCGCGAGCCATCCGGGCGAGGAGCGAATCGATCTCGGCGACCGGCCGGTCTACAGCTGCGGCGACGGCAGCGGCGTCGAAGGTGTTGCCGGTA
The DNA here is from genome assembly GCA_024641005.1 of Acidimicrobiaceae bacterium. Lineage (GTDB taxonomy): Bacteria > Actinomycetota > Acidimicrobiia > Acidimicrobiales > Ilumatobacteraceae > Ilumatobacter. The sequence continues at coordinate 4,843 of JAHEDX010000076.1, read as the reverse complement.
GCCGCCGCTGCCTCCAGCAACGCGACCTCGTCGGGTGTGAGCGCGCCGAGGGTGCGTTCGATCAACGTAACCAGCCCGGGTGGAACGGTCGCGGCGAGGATCTGCCCGTCGACGCCCGGCCGGAGGACATCGTCCTCCTCTCTCAGCAGGCCGTCCGTCTCCCAGACGGCGAGGATCTCGTTCGCGAACAGCGGATTGCCGTCACATCGATCGTGCAGGATGTCGACCAGGTCGGGGGCGATCGAGACATCCGGGTGTCGCTCGGCCGCGAGGCGTGCGACCCCGGCACGGTCCAGTGGTTCGAGCTGGAGGTGTTCGACGCCGGCGGACGACGTGACGTCTGCGATCACCTCGTCGACCTCCGAGCGGCCTGGTCGGGTCGTGGCGACGAGCAGCAGTGGCGCTGGGTCGCTCCTGCGGGCGAGCAGTTCGAGTACGTCGAGCGTGCACGCATCGGCATGTTGCAGATCCTCGACGACGAGGATCGTGGGCCGCCTCCGGGCGAGTTCGGTGAAGGCGTCGACGCCTTCGCGGAGCATCCGTTGACGGCCGGCACCCATCAGCCGCCGTTCGAGGCGATCGGCAGCGTCGTCGTCGACCAACGCCGGCAGCTGCAGGAGCCAGGACGGCGCGACTCGGTCAAGGGAGTCACGGACGAGGTCGGGTTCGGCCGCGGCCAGCGACCCGAGCGCCTCGAGGAGCGCAAAGTAGGGCTCGGGTCCGCTCCGCGCGCGATGGCACCGACCGGCGACCACCGACCAGCGATCGACGTCGTCGATCTGCTCCAACACGTCGGCCACCAGCGTTGACTTGCCGCCGCCGGTGGGGCCGGTCACGAAGATGGTGCGGCGGGTTCCGGTGGTGGCTTCGGCCGCGGCGGTGAGGATGCGTTCGGTCTGCTGTTCACGTCCCGCCGCACGCGATCCGGTTCGAGCGACCAGGTTGACTCCCCGCGTGGCTTTCCGCACGCGGCCGAGCTCGGTGATGGGTGCGATCATCCGGTAGCCGCGACCGTGCACGGTGCGGATGATCTGCTGTGACCGCCCGCTGTCACCGCAGGCCTGGCGAGCCAGCTTGATCCGTGAGGTGAGCGCTGACTCGGAGACGAACCGGTCACCCCATACCTCGTCGAGCAGCTCGATCTTCGTGACGACACGGTCGGCGTTGGTCGCCAGGTACTCCAGCACGGCGAACACCTGCGGCTCCACGGCGACCGGTTCGTTGTCACGGGTCAGCTCTAGCTTCGAAACATCGAGCACGCAGCTGCCGAACTCGTAGATCATCGGCGGGGCCCGATCGCGGCCGCTTCCCCCGCTGGTGTCGTTGGTGCTCCACTCACCGCCTGCCCCCAGTTCGTCATGCACTCAGCGTAGGCGGCGAGCTCGGCGCAACCCGGCGCTCGACGACCTCGCCAGCCCCTCGATGCATCGCGACCGGGACCTGATCACCTGCGCGACCGGTGCCAACGCCGTGAGCATGCACGTCCGTCGGTCGCGGGTTGGGCGGGGCGTCAGGTTTTCGAACAGACCGGTCAGATCGAGGATGCCGCACGTGCGTTGGGGGTACGTAGCCTGGATCGGGCAGCGCAGTTGATTGGGTTGGATTGGGCGGCTGACGTCGGTCGTTATCGGCCCCTTCTTGACCGGACGAGTTGTTGACAACACGACCTCCTGAATCGCGGAGTGTTGCGACCGTCCTTGGGAACCACTCCGGCACAACCGCCCAGTTTCGAGCGGCAGCGACATGGCCTGATCGTTCGCGTAGAGTCCTCGCATGGATGTTCGGTTCGGCGCCACGATCGTGCAGGTCGTCCCGTTCCCGGCCGTTCTGGACGACTTCCGGTTCGCCGAGTCGATCGGTCTGGACAACGCGTGGGTGATCGACCAGTTCGGTATCGACGAGGCCCCTGATCTCACGCTGCTCGAAGCCTGGACGACGCTCGCCGCCGTCGCCGCCGAGACCGATCGGATCGGGATCGGCACCATGGTCACCAACGCGGCGATGCGCCATCCAGCCATGCTCGCGAAGTCGATTCTGACGGTCGATCAGATCTCGGGCGGGCGTGTCGTGACAGCTATCGGAGGCGGCTTCTACCCGGCCGAGCACGCAGCGCTCGGAATCGACTTCCTCGATGGGATCGGACGCACCGAGCGACTCCGTGAGACTGTCGAGGTGCTCGATCGCGCGCTACGCGGGGACACGGTCACCTTCGCTGGCGAGCACGTCGAGATCGACACGGCGACCTTCCGGCCGGCACCGACCCAGCTTCCCAGACCGCCGATCTGGGTCGCGGCACAGGGCCCGCGGTCGCTGCGCGTCGGCGCGAGGTTCGCTGAGGGCATCGTCACCCTCGGCGCGGAGAACCAAGGGATCGAGACGTCGCTCGCGGCGTTTCGGACCCGGATGACCCGAGCCGACGAGATCTGCGCCGAAGAAGGACGCGACCCGTCGACGCTGCGCCGGTGCTACTTCGCTGGCTGGGCTGACGAGCCGATCTTCGCCTCAGTGGAGGCGGCCACCGAGATCATCGGCCGCTACATCGAAGCGGGTGCGACCGACTTCACGCTCTATCTCCACAATCCGGCCGAGCCGGTCCTCGACGGCTTCGTGGCCGCTCACCGCGCAGGAAGCAGAGCGCAGTTCGAACAGCTCGCCGCCGAGGTCTTCTCGAGGTTCTGAAGCCCACGCGGCCGACGCAGTACCCCGCTCCACACAGTCCCAGACGTCTGTTCGGTGCCACATTGCAGACCGGGCAAGCGTTGCTCGGCCGGACATCAGCGAAGCCGTCGACGGTTTTCCAGCGTTGGGTGGCCGGATCGGGTTGGGTGGGATCACCGAAACCGGTGAGCCGGTGTTCGTGCCGCTCGAACGGGTCCGCACGCATCGCAACGCGGACAAGGCCGGCACCTTCCGCGGGTACAACGACTACCGGCTCCCCGACCGCCTCGGCGGCGGGATCGTCACGGTCCGGCTGCACAGCAACGACGAGGACCAGCAGCGCAAGTTCAACCGGGCAGAGAACGTCCGCCAGATCCCACCCGGCGATCCGGACTTCGAGACGTTGTACCGGCGTCGGAATGATGCCGAGAGCATCAACCGGCATCTCGACGACACGCTCTGGCTGCGGCGGGCTCGTTCGGTCGGCGCTCGGCGTCAGTTGTTGAACTTGGTCACCTATGCGATCGGTGTGAACGCGATGTCGATGCACGTCCACCGTCAGGGGCTCGCTCCACCGCTCGCCGCCTGAGCGCCGGCTATCCCAAACAGCAGAATCCTGGCTTCGTCGCGCCCCGAAGCCGACTGAAGGGCCCCACGCGCCTGATCAAGTGTCGACACCGACCCCGGAGCCCCTAGGCTCGCGTCCGGCAAGGCCGGCCTCGTGTCGACGACCTGGGTTTCTTCCAGGTTTCGCACCGGTCCAGCGCCTCTGGGGCTGGCGCGAAAACCGCGTTCGGCCTGGTCGTTCCCTCGCGTTTCGACCCGATGGGAACGGATTCGGCGGAATCGGGAACGCCATGCCGTTTGGCAGGGTCACGAGATTCTGTCTCGTGACCCAACTCGGGGGTCGATCGTCCGGTGTCAGGAGGTGGTCTCGGCCAGCCACGGCCGCACGGCGTTGGCCGCGACGATCTCGTCGACGATCGCCTTGGCGTCGACACCGCTGCCATAGATGAGACCCGAGGCCTGGATCCGAAGCCATGGGAAGCCGCAGAACCAGAGGCCTTCGACCTCCGAGGCGCCGCCGGTGTGGACGGGGATGCCGTGGTCGTCGATGGCGAGGTCGACGTCGAGGTAGGAGAAGTCTCCCCCGTACCCCGTGGCCCAGACCACGGTGCCGATCCCGTGGTCCGCGAGGTCGAGTTCGAGGCGCTGGTACATCTCGTCGATTCCGTCGGCGATCTGCATCGCCTCGTCGGGTTCCGGTTCGGGCGCGTCGATGTCGGCGCCGGCAATGAAGTTGTCGACGCCGGCGCAGACCTCGGCGATCGACGCGGGACCGTGGGCAGTGTTTCGGGCGAGATCGTCGTCGAACCGCAGTGTGGACCCGTCGGCATCGCGGAGTCGGCCGAGCAAGGTGACCCCTTGCCGGGCGAGGCCGTGCAGCGTCAAGGTGTGCCCGCCCCCGGCACCGGTCATGAGCGGCTGCGTCGCGTACTTCTTCGACGGGTCGTCGAGCGATTCGACCGGTGTGTGCGGCAGGCCGATCTCCATCATCCAGTCGACGATGTCGCGCCCGCGGTAGCGACGCGGCACGCTTCCCACATCGCTGGTGGACAGGTAGGTGTCTCGGCCCGCCGCCGCGAGTTCCTCCGCGATCTGGCCCCCGGTCTGGGCGCCGCCGACGACGAGGACGCCGCCCTCAGGGAGCTGGTCGGGTCGGCGGTACTCGGCCGCGTGCAGCTGTGTGACACCACGGATCCGGTCGGCGATCGCCGGCGTCCGAGGGACGTTCTGCACGCCGGAGCAGATCACCACGTTGCGGCACCGTCGGATCGCGCCGTCGGACGACTCGACCTCGAACTCGGTGTTGTCGCAGCGGACCTCGATCACCGCGGTGCCCTCCTCGACCGGGAGCTCGAAGTGATCGACGAAGGCGATCATCCGGTCGCGGAGCTCGGCCGCCGACATGAAGCCGTCCGGGTCATCCCCGTCGTACTTCCAACCGAGGAGACCGTTGGCCCAGTTCGGTGTGTTGAGGCGGAACGATTCCCATCGTTGTCCGGCCCAACTCTCACCGATTCGCCCACGTTCGACGACGACGTGGTCGATGTCGGCCATCTGAAGTGCGCGGCTCGTGTTGAGCCCGGCCTGGCCTGCTCCGATCACCACCGTGTCGATCTGC
>JAHEDX010000145.1 GCA_024641005.1 Acidimicrobiaceae bacterium | reverse complement strand
TTCCTCCTCGCCGGCGGTGGCGCACTGTTGGCATCAGGGCTCACCGATCGCCCGACGCACGATCTCGACTTCTTCGGTGCACCCGACCACGTCGACGTCACCGCAGCACGAGATCAGTTCGAGCAGGCCGTCGCTGATCGTGGCTGGCGATCCGAACGCCTCCACGACAACGCCACCTTCGTGCGGCTCCACGTCACGGGAGCCGAGGAACTGATCGTCGAGTTCGCCATCGACTCAGCTGCCGGCCGACCGCCCGTCATCTCGATCGTCGGACCGACGTTCGACCCCGAAGAGCTCGCCGGCCGCAAGCTCGTCGCGCTGTTCAGCCGCGCAGAAGCCCGCGACTTCGCCGACGTCTACGTGCTCGCGCAGCGCTTCGATCGAGCGACACTGCTGCAGCGTGCGCACGAGGTCGACCCTGGATTCGATCGAGTCGTCCTCGCCGAGATGATGAACACGCTCGACCGCTTCGACGACAACGAGCTTCCGATCGGCCGTGCGGACGTGACGGCCGTACGCACCTTCTTCGCCGACTGGGCACGGGAGCTGGCAACGGACGCATGACACCTCATGCTCCTCGGGCAATGGCCTGCCGAGGTGGGAGGTGAACACGTAGCGGAGGACGGAAATCGGACGGACGGGACGGCAAAGGGACGGGAAACACCGGTCACCAACGGCCACTCACGGTCAACAACGGCCACTCGAAAACCATGCCTGACCTGGGGCGCAACGCTCTGACCAGGGTGGGGGAAGATTCTGGGGCGGGGCTTCGACTCCCCCCAGCTCCACCGTGTGATGTCGCGAGACATTGAGGACAGACCGGACCTGCATCAGGGTCCGGTTCTGTTCGTTTTTCGGGGTCCTTTGGGTCCGCCTGGGGGTCGTCCGGTGCCGTGGTAGCGGCGGTTGGGGTTGACGGTGATACATACATTGCACAGTGTTTCTGTCTCTGGCGGGTGGGAGCGATTGCTCAGCGTGCGTGTTCGTTCGGCCGCGCGATCGAGCGGCAAGTCAGAGTGCGGGGCCTGGCGTTATGAGTCACCGGGCTGTGGGCATCTGCTGGGAGGCTCCAGCCAGCTGCTCACGGATGGCGACGATCGCCGGGTGGTCGCGTCGAGCGCGCCGTGTGAGGGTGAAGACGCGACGTTCAAGCTCGTCGTCGAGCGATGTGACGTGGAGTTCGTGGCGGCCGAGCGCTGACTCGGGGAGCAGGGCGATGGAGGTGCCGGCGGCGACGTGGGCGAGGAGGACGTTGAAGTCGTTGCTGCGGTGCATGACGTGCGGCTCGAACCCTGCCATGCGGCACGCGGCGCGCACCGCTCGGCCGCAGGCGTTGGCCTCGAACGGGGAGGCGAACGACCGGTCTGCGTAGTCGGACAGCACCCTCGACGAGTCCAGAGCTGTCGAGAAGATGACGAGTGGCTCGTCGAAAAGGCTGAACCGGTCGAAGTTGGCGTCGGCGGGGCGCTGGTCGTGGCCGTAGTCGTGGGCGACCGCCACGTCGACGTCGCCTCGATCGACCGCGACGAACGCCTCATCAGGCTCCATGTCGACGGTTTGCACCTGCAGAAGTGGGTGTTGCAGTTCGAGCTGGCTCACGGCGGTGGCGACGAGCGGCGCGGCGCTGGGGAACGCGGCGATACTGAAACGCCCAGCGATGTCGGTCCGGCCTGCGTGGACGATGGAGTCGACGGCGTCGAGCGCTTCGACGATGCTGCCAGTCTGGGCGACGAGAGCCTCAGCGAGTGCGGTGAGGCGCACGCTGCGACCGTCGCGATCGAGCAGCGGGAGCCCGACCTCACGCTCGAGCACGGATAGCTGCTGTGACACGGCCGACGCGGTGTACCCGAGTGCTTCGGCCGTCGCTGCAACGGTGCCGCGTTGCGCGAGGGATCGCAGGATCAAGAGTCGTCGCGCGCTCAGCATCAGTTGAGCTTACGTGAAGGGTGGGAAAGATTCAGTTGTCGTTGCGGCGATGCGCTGCCACGATCATCTGATGGGCACAACCACACCCCCGAAGATCGACCTCTACAGCGACACCCAGACGCGCCCGACGGCGCAGATGCGCGAGGCGATCGCCAATGCCGAAGTCGGCGACGAGCAGGCTGGTGAGGACCCGACCTGCAATGCGCTGCAGGAGCGGATGGCGGACCTGTTTGGTACAGAGGCAGCAATGTTCGTGGTGTCGGGCACGATGTCGAACAACATCTCCATCGCCGCTTGGACCCGACGCGGTGACGCGGTCGTCGTCGATGCCCGTTCACACATCCTGCGCAGTGAGACCGCCGGTGCCGTCGTCGGCTCGAGCGTGGTGCTCGATCAGATCCGCGGCGAACGCGGCCACTTCAGCGTCGAACAGCTCGACGAGGTGCTGCACCCTGGTTCGCTCTACGCCGCCCCGACAACGGTCGTGTCGATGGAGAACACCCACAACTTCGCTGGCGGCACCGTGTGGCCGATCGACCAGTACCGAGCCGTCGCCGAACGCGCCCACGAGGTCGGCGCTCGGGTCCACGTCGACGGCGCCCGCTTGTTCAACGCCACCGCCGCGAGCGGCGTCCCACTGCGCGACTGGGCCGAGCCGGTCGACTCGATTTGGGTGGACTTCACCAAAGGACTGGGCGCACCGATCGGCGCGGTCCTCGCCGGCAGCACCGAGTTCATCGCCCAGGCACGCCGCTACAAGCACGTGTTCGGCGCCGCCATGCGCCAAGCGGGCATCGCCGCTGCCGGCTGCCTGTACGCCCTCGATCACCACGTCGAGCGCCTCACCGACGACCACGCCAACGCCGCACGGCTCGCAGCCGGGCTCGTCGCCGCGGGCTGCGAGGTGGTGATGCCCGAGACAAACATCGTCTTCTTCGACCCACCCGCCGACACGAACATCGACGACTTCGTCAGCGGGCTCGCAGCCCACGACATCCGCATCGGCAAGGTTCAGGGCCGACTACGAGCAGTGACCCACCTCGACATCACGACGGACGACATCGACACCACCATCGACGTGATCACATCCACCACCGCCTGACACTCGGAATAGTGGTTGCCACACGGCCCAGACGGCAATTTCAGCGCCGGACGCACGGTGCTCGTCCAAACTCGCCACTCGTGGAACCGTCCGCGGAGGACGGAATCTGGACGGACGGGACGGGAAAAGGACGGGGAACACCGGTCAACAACGGTCACTCCCGGTCAACAACGGTCACTCGAAAACCAGATCTGACCAGGAGTGCAACGCTCTGACCAGGAAGGGGGAACTTTGATGGACGGGGGTTCGATTCCCCCCAGCTCCACGAAGGGGTTCTCGTAGAATACGAGGCCCTGGACTCGTAGAAATCGAGCACAGAACCGAGAACGTGCGGCTGCGCGAGTCGGCGAGCACTCGTGCCTGCCGGATCAAGTGTGGGCTGAAGATCCTTCTGCACCGGCGATGCGTTCGGCGTCCGGCTCACGGGCTGACGACGCGCGTCCTTGCGATCATGTCGTGGAACGTGCGTCGCTGCGGGTCCCACAGCGGCCAGAGGAACCCCAACCCGAACGGGATCGCACTGACCACCATCGCCACGGTGCGGAGCGCACCGCGTCCCGAGCCCATCGTCGCCTCCGTCTCGGCGTCGACCACCTTGCACTCGGTGGCGTTCTTGCCGACGGTGCGGCCGCGGCCGATCGCCCTCGAGTAGATCAGGAAGAAGATCGCGCCGAGCGTGTAGAAGACGACCCGGCTGAGCAGCCGATCGCCGGCCGGGATCTCCGGGCAGAACTCCCTGTCGCCCTCGAACTCGCAGACGACCAGCCCGCCCTCACCCCAGAACCAAACGGCGAGCGTCGCCGGCAGTGCGACGGTGATGATGAAGATGACAGCATCGAGCATGAATGCGCCGGCCCGCTGCCAGTAGCTGGCCAGAAGGGTGCCCCTCCGCTTTTCGAAGGGGCTCGTCACCTGTGGGCGCCGCGGCGTCTCTCCGACCATCATCACCAGCAATCATCGCATGCCTCCCGGCGGTGTCCGCTTCTAGCGGCCCGCCGACGTTCACCGTCGATCGTGCGCCCGCAATCGGCATCGGCCAGCAGACCCGATCCTCGGACCCGAGCATCCTGCCGGATACAGGACACGTCTGATCACGGTCGGCAGACGTCGATATGCGCCCTTGAACCGGTGGTGGGAGTTCTGGCCAGCCTCGTTGTCCAGGCCGTGCAGGCCGACACGGATGGTGAGGCTGCTCATGACCTGGGAGCCGGGAGCCGGCTCGCCACGGTGGGGCCGTGGAAGGATTGCACCGTGGGCGACCGATCTCCATGGCACCGAAGGACCGAATGGTCATAGACGCAAACGGACTCGGCATCGACGCCGTGATCTCAGCGATCTTCGTCGTGCTCGTGAGCGTGCCGCTCGTCGGTCTTGTCATCGCTGCGGTGGCAAGCAGGCTCGGTGGGCGACGGTTCGGGTTCGGATCGATCGGCATGGGAATCGTTGTCGCTGTTGCAGCGGGTGTTGACCTCGTGGTCCTTTGGAGGACGATCGGCGGCGAGGTGACCGGCGGGGATCTGCTCTGGGCGGGCGGCCTGACCGCTGCTGCAGTCTGGAGTCTGCGTCGCTTGTCGTTGCCGCAGCGGGCATCTCCGGAAACAAGCTGACGAATTCTCAACGACTCAGCTGCGGACGAGCGCGCGATCTCGTGTTGCCGCTACCGCTGGGGTCATTTGACGCCGGACTTCCAATTGATACGGATGTGATCGACACCCGCACCTGCCTTGACCTCGACTCGCGTCGATCACATGCATGATCTGCCCTCAATGCTGTGATCGGGAGCCTCCCGTCCGAACCAG
>JAHEDX010000020.1 GCA_024641005.1 Acidimicrobiaceae bacterium | reverse complement strand
ACGCCGTGACGAGGGATCGAGTTCAGCAGTCCCACTGTGTATGGATGGCTCGGGTTGTCGAACACCTCGTCGACGGTGCCCTCCTCGACGACGCGTCCGGCGTACATGACGCCGACCCGATCGCACATCGTGCGGATCACACCCAGGTTGTGCGCGATCAGCAGGATCGCTGCATTGGTCTCGGACCGCAGATCGCGCACGAGGTCGAGCACTTCGGCTTCGACGGTGGCATCGAGGCCGGTCGTGGGCTCGTCGAGCACGAGAAGCTTGGGGTCGCCAGCGAGCGCCATGGCGATGACGACGCGCTGCAGCATGCCGCCCGAAAGCTGGTGAGGGTATCGGTCGAGCACGCGTTCCGGGTCGGCGATCCTGACCCGTCGGAGGGCCTCCCGAGCGCTGGTGGCCGCCTCGTCTTTCGACTGGCCCAGGATCCGGAAGCACTCGGCGACCTGCTTGCCGATCTTGAGCGTGGGGTTCATCGACAGGACTGGGTCCTGGTACACCATCGAGGCCTGCGTCGCCCGGAACTCACGGAGCTCCTCGTTCGACATGTGGGTCACGTCTTGACCGCTGGCCAGCACTCGGCCACCCTCGATCACCGCATTGCTCGGCATGTACCTCATCGCCGCATACGCCGTCGTCGACTTGCCGCAGCCCGACTCGCCGACCAGTCCGTACGCCTCGCCGGGCCGGACCTCGAAGCTGACGCCGCGCAGGACCGCTCGCGGTACGCCGCGAACCTTGTACGCAAGCTGCAGGTCCTCGACAGACAGAGCGGGAGGCAGGCCCGCAGAAGTGTCACCGCTCATGATCCCTCCAACACTGACTGCACCGAGTCGGCGATGAGATTGGCTGCGATCACCAAGCTGGCGATCGCCATCGCTGGGAAGAAGGTCGACCACCAGTAGCCCGACACGATCGCGTTGTAGTTGTCGCTGACCTGGGAGCCCCAGTCAGGTGAGGGCGGCGGCGGACCGGCACCGAGGAATGACAGGGTTGCGATCGTGAACACCGCGTAGCCGATGCGGACGGTGAGCTCGACGATGATCGGGCTCGACACGTTGGGAAGGATCTCGCGGAACATGATGAACGGCGTCGATTCGCCGCGCAACTTGGCGGATTCGACATAGTCGAGATCGGCTTCTGCCAACACCGCCGAGCGGACCGTGCGAGCCACCACCGGCGTGAAGAGCACAGCGACGGTCCCCATCACGACCAAGTTGGACTTCCCCAGCGTGGTGACCGCCAACAGGCCGAGTAGCACGACGGGAAGCGAGAGGAATGACTCGACGACACGGCTGGCGACCGTGTCGAACCAACCGCGCAGAAAGCCCATGAACAACCCGAGGATGACACCGAAGACCACACCGAGCAGTGCCGCCGGCGGAGCCAACTTGAGAATGTCGCGGGCGCCGGCAATCACTCGCGAAAACACGTCGCGGCCGCCGCGATCGGTGCCGAAGATATTCGGCCAGGACGGTGAGGCGTTGATGTCGGTGCGGTAGTCCAATGGGTCGAACGGCGCGATCAGATCAGGAACGAGGGCACAGACCACCCAGAACCCCATGATCACCACGCCGATGATGAACGACGGGCGGCGCCTGAGCAGCCGCCAACTCTCGCGACGCGCCTCCTTGCGGTCGTGGAGGTTGGCCGCCGCGGCCTCGATGAACGCGTCGATGTCCTCGACGGAGTCGTCCGGGGTCGGTTTCATCTCACTCATGATCCAGCGTCCAGTCGTACTCGTGGATTGAGATATGCGATCAGGAGATCGGCGAGCAGCGTCGACGCCATGTAGATGATGCCGACGATCAGCACCGAGGCCTGCAGGACGGGGATGTCCTGCTTGCCGACAGCATTCAGCATCGTCGTGCCGAGCCCCGCGTAGTTGAAGACCTTCTCGACCCCGACGATCCCGCCGAACAGATAGCCGATCTGGACGCTGATCACCGTGATCGTCGGCGCCAGCGCGTTACGCAGGATGTGTTTGCGCATCACCTGCCCTGGCGGGAGCCCCTTCATCGTCGCCGTTCGGGTGTAGTCAGCGTGCAGGGCGGTGATCACGCCTGCACGCGTCATTCTGGCTATGTAGCCGAAATACGAGATCACCATCGCCATCGCCGGTAACAGCAGGTACTCGAGTTGCCCGAAGATGCTGGTACCGGCGGGTGGGTTGGCATAGACCTTGCCGACCTTGAAGTGCACGGCGAACAACGCCAGGAGCACCGCGGCGGTGACGAACTCGGGGATCGACGATGATCCGAGCCCGACGTTGACGACAACCCGGTCAGCCAGTTTGTCCTGACGACGGGCGGCGAAAATGCCGGCCGCGATCGAGATCGGAATCGTGATGATGAACGCCAGGATCGCCAGCTTGGCGGATCGGCCGAGGGCCGGAAGCACCAGGTCGATGACCGGACTCTGCGATTGGTATGAGTTCCCGAAGTTGAGGGTGAAGATGTTCTTGATCGATGTGAAGTACTGCTGGATCATCGGCTTGTCGGTACCGATCAATGCGTTGTACGCAGCGACATCTTCAGCCTTGGCGGTCGGGCCGAGCACCTTGCGACCGATGTCGCCACCGAGCACGTTGACCACGACGAACACGATCGTCGCCAACAACCACAGGTTGATGACGATCGCACCCAGACGTTTCAGTATGAATCGACGCACCTCGACACCCCCACTTCGAGTCGGCACACCCGTGTGCAACCGATCAGATCACGGATCAGATCACGGCCGATCGAGCGGCAGCGGTGAGCACCCCCAGGGCCCACCGCCGCCGGACTCGGATCGTCCGTCAGGCGGGTCACGCCGTAAAGCCGGCCTTGCCGCAGTAGTAGTGACCGAGGCCGGTGCTGATGATGCCCTGCACGTTCTTCTTGTACGCCGTGAGCGTGTTGTAGAAGTACGGGATGACGTACGGCCGGTCGTCGTGAGCGATCTGCTGGACGGGCTTGATCGCCTCCTTGCGGCTCGGGAGGTCAACCGTCGCCTGGTAGGCCTTCACCGCCGCATTGAACTCCTCGGAGAGGTAGTGCGCCGAGTTCCACTCACCCGTCGCGTAGGCCGCAACGAGGTAGCGGTCGGGCGTCCCTCGGTTGCCGTAGTCGACGATGCCGAACTCCTCGCCGCCGTCACAGCCGGCCGGTGGCGTGGTCGAGTCGTAGACCTTGCACCAACGGTCGTAGAACGTGGCGGTGCTCTCGACATTGAGCGTGATGTCCATGCCGATGTCCTTCAGCTGCGATTGCACGAACTCGGCAAGCAGCGGGATCTCCTGGAGGTCGGGAGCGTGCATCGTGATCGCAAGACCGGGAACTCCGGCCTCGTCGAGCAGCGCCTTGGCCCGCTCGACGTCGCGCTCGATCTGGGGCTGCGACGAGTCCCAGAACTCGTAGACCGGCGCGATCGGATGATCGTTGCCGATGTCGCCGCGACCCTGCAACACTTGGTCGATCAACGCCTGACGATCGATGCCGAGAGCGACAGCCTCACGGATCTTGGCGCCGTTCTCGCCGCTGAACGTACCCTCGCGGACGTTGAACCAGATCTGGCGGTGGCCGGCGCCTCGGATCGACTCGACCGTCACCTGGTCGTTGTTGAAGAGGGCATCGGCGTCGCTGACCGCGAACTGGATGACCGCATCGGCCTGGTCACCGAGCAGGCCGTTGATCTGGGTCGCGTTGTCGTCGGAGAACAGGATCTCGAGCCCATCGAGGTACGGAACGCCACCCCACCAGTCCTTGTTCGGCTTGTACGTGGCGCCGGTCGCTATGTCGTAGGTGTCGAGGATGAAAGCACCGGTGCCGTCGGGCCGCTGGTCGAACAGCGTGCCCAACTCGTAGTCGGCGGGTGTCATCGAGGCCTGCGGGTTGTACGGCGAGACCAGATACGGGAACTGGCCGTCCGCGTTGATGAGATTCACCTCGACGGTCAGATCGTCAATCGCCTTCACCGAGTCGGGGGTGATGGACGCCGACAGGTTGGCCCCGGCGAGACGGCCCAACGCCGCTACCACGTCGGCGGACGTGAAATCGCCGCCCTTGTGCCACTTGACTCCGGCGCGCAGCTTGAACGTCCAGACGCTGCCGTCGTCGTTCGGGCTCCACGACTCGGCCAACATCGGGGCGAGCGCAGCGCCCTCACCCTTGCCGCACAGGTATTCGAACGATTGAACGACCGGGGTGTAGCTACCGATGTTGTCCATCGCCACAGGATCGAGCGGGCTGCCGGGGCGCTGAGAAGCGATCCGTAGCGTTCCACCCTGCTGGATCTCGCCGGCGGGCGGGGCCGGTGCATCGGTCGCATCGGGAGCCGACGTCGCATCGGGAGCCGACGTCGCATCGGGAGCCGACGTCCCGTCGGGGCTCGCGGTGTCGTCGTCTCCACCGCAGGCACTGATCAAGCTGCCCATCGTGGCGACGCTCAAACCCAGCACCGAACCGCGAACGAGGAAGTTACGACGAGATACACCACCGGCGGCGTACGCGTCGATCAATTCGTTCTCGAGTGGACCGACTTCGCGCTTCAAACGGCGGAGCTGCGAACGATTCATGTATTCCCCCTACAGATGTGGTTGAGCGGAGGTACTGACCCCCAGCGGGCCCGACCCTATCTACAGGACTGTTGCCGGTCAACATCGTCGACTGCGTCGAGTATTGCCGGAATGAGCGTTCCACGAACGAACTGCGAGCGATCCGTTCGAGTCACCGGTGATGCTGGTCGATGCGGTCGGCGCCCGCATCGATTCCGGGGAGCTGCGCCTGTAGTTGGCCGAGTTGACCCGCCGCCAACTCGATGACCATTTCCTCGACCTCGCCCCACGATCTGGCCCGTGGGCCATCGACGATCTGCCGGTTGTAGGGCTGTTCGAAGGCGATCACCACGTTGCCGGCCGCTCGCAGTTGCTCGATGTTGTGCGGAGCATCGTCGAGGTAGGCATCGGCCTCGACCTGTGGCTTGGCCCCGAGGAAGCACAGATCGCGGTACGGGATCCGGTTCGCGTCCAACCATGCCGCGGTGTCGGCCACCGCCTTCTCGTGCCCCCAGTGCACGTACAGACGATGCGTGATGATGCGGATCCAGATTCCGGCATCGGACAAGCGCCACAGCGCGTCCGCAGCTCCGTCGATCACGGGCATCGTGCGGAACATGTCGTGCTCCATCACGGCGATGCGGTGGTAGTGCGAGTATTCGTCGGGCCCGAAGCCCCATTCGTGGAAGTCCCACGACCTCTCGATCGGCATCGTCTCGGGATCGACGCCTCGCAGTTCGGCCATGATCTCGCGGAACCTCCACGTGTGGTTCGCGACCACACCGTCGAGGTCGACACCGAGAATGAACGCGTTCGAGGTCGTCGCCACGTGCCCAGCCTGCCAGAGTTGTCGCATGACGCAACGCTTGCGGCTCCGGCTCGGCATCGACCTCGACGGCGTGGTCGCCGACTTCAACGCCGGCTGGATCGATCGGTACAACACACAGTTCGGTTCGGATCTGCTGCCCGAACACGTCGACATCTGGGACGCCCCCACGCTGCTCACCCACTTCACCGACATGAGCGAGTTCTGGTCGTGGGCCCGCACCGCAGGTGGCGGCGCCTCGATCTTCCGCGTGCTGCAGCCCTACCACGGCGCGATCGAGGCACTCGATCGTCTGAGCAGGCGCGATCACGTCGTGATCGTCACCACGAAGCCACGCTTCGCAGTGCACGACACCTTCGAGTGGCTGGCAGAGCACCGGGTCCCGACCACGGAGGTGCACATCGTCGACGACAAGTCGGAGGTCGACTGCGACGTGTACCTCGACGATGCCGACCACAACATCGAGGCGCTGCTCAACGCCAGACCCTCGTCGCTCGTGTGCAGATACGTCCGCCCCTGGAGCACTTCGCATCCAGGCGCAGTCGACGTCAACGACTGGGTCGAGTTCGAACGCGAGGTCGAGGGATTTCGAGCGTCCGCGACGGCAGGGTAGGGTCGAAAGCGAGCCCTGTCATCCGGTGGGGCACGCGTGCACATCCCATCACGGGCAGCTCAATGCTCGTGAACAACCCTGATGGAGGATCGATGCGATCACGACGTTTCGCAGGAGCGCTCTTGGCGCTCACCCTCGTCACCGCTGCATGCGGCGGCGATGACGACACCAGCGAGCCAGTACCCGACACCATGCCGGAGACGACTCCCGAGACCACCGCTGCCGACACGGCGCCCGAGACCACGGCAGCCGACGTGGCACCGGAGACCACGATGGGTGACGAGAACATGCACCCCGACTGGCCCGAGAAGATCGTCTTCGGATTCGTACCGTCGCAGGAGCAGGAGACGCTCCAGGACGACATCCAGCCCTTCATCCAGGTACTCCAAGACGGCCTCGGTATCGAGGTCGAAGGTGTCGTCACCACCGATTACACGGGCCTCGTGACTGCGATGGGCTCCGGCCAGGCACAACTCGGCGCGTTCGGCCCGTTCGGCTATGTGCTCGGCAAGGACAACTTCGGCAACATCGAAGCCCTGATCCAGTCGGTCCGTTTCGGCTCGGCCACCTACCACGGCCAGTGGCTCACCAATGACGCCAGCATCTGCAACGAGCCGCCCGTCGAGGCGACGGCGCTCGAGAACCATGACGGCGAGATCGTCCAGGTACCGGCGCTCGACGCCGTTGCGCTCCAAGTCGGCGTGTTCTTCGGGGACGACGGCAAGGCGCTCGGCGAGACGACCGACGGCGGCGACCCGATCAGCGCCGGCTACTCGTGCATCGGCGACATCTCCAAGGTGGCCGGCAAGACCGTGGCCTTCACGACCGAGACGTCGACGTCGGGTTACCTGTTCCCGGCGTTGTCGCTCACCGAGCTCGGCATCGATCCGACCACCGACGTGAACGGGGTGTTCACCGGAGGCCACGATGCCGCCGTAACAGCCGTGTACAACGGTGATGCCGAGATCGGTCTGTCGTTCGACGACGCTCGTCGAACGATCCGTGGCGAGAACCCCGACGTCGGCGAGAAGGTGATCGTGTTCTCGATCACCGATGAGATCCCCAACGACGTCGTGGCGGTGAGCTCCGACCTGCCACAGGACCTCAAGGACGCGATCTACGACTCGATCGCCGCCTACCTCGCCACCGACGAAGGCCAGGCGATCTTCGACGAGATCTACGGCTGGACCGACATCAGCCGGGCCGTCGAGAGCGATTTCGACATCGTCCGCAACGCCGCCAACACGCTCGGCATCACCGAGCCGATCGACTGAGTCGATCCTTCGATGAGAGCAGCACCCCGTCCCGAGCCACATCGCCATGACGTCACGTCGGTGATCGGATCGATCCGATGATCGTGTTCGACGACGTCTCGGTGACGTATCGGGGCGGGGTGCAGGCCCTCAAGAACGTCAGCCTCACGATCGACGACGGCGAGTTCGTCGTGGTCGTGGGGCTCTCGGGCGCCGGCAAGTCGACCTTGCTGAGAGCCCTCAACGGGCTGGTCGTGGCCACCTCCGGATCGATCACGGTCGACGGCACCGAAGTCGTCGGCGCCAGCACCAAGACGATGCGCGAGGTCCGCTCGCACGTCGGCATGATCTTCCAGACCTTCAACCTCGTCAACCGCACCACGGTCATGAACAACGTGCTGATGGGCCGCCTGGCGAAAGTCCCGGCCTGGCGATCGACACTCGGTGTGTGGACCGCCGAAGACCGCGAACACGCCTTCCAGGCGATGGAGCGGGTCGGGATCGTCGACAAGGCCTACGTGCGAGCATCCAACCTGTCCGGTGGGCAGCAGCAACGCGTCGGCATCGCCAGGGCTCTCGCCCAAGAGCCGCGCATCATGCTCGCCGACGAGCCGGTCGCGGCGCTCGACCCGGTCACCACCCACCAGGTGATGGGCGACCTGCAACGGATCAACCGCGAGCTCGGCATCACCACGCTGATCAACCTCCACTTCCTCGACCTCGCCCGCCACTACGGCAGGCGCCTGATCGGGCTGCGTGGCGGTGAGCTCGTGTTCGACGGCGACATCTCAGAGGTCGATGACGACACGTTCCGCGAGATCTACGGCCGGGCGATCACTCCCGACGACTTGCTCCCTGAGTCTGCCGACGCATGACATCTGCAGCGTTCCCCGGCCCTGCAGGCCGCAGGTGGCCGCTCGATCGCTGGCGCTCGATTGCTCGCATCACGACGAGGGCCGGCACATGAGCGACACAGCTGCGGCCGTCACCGTACGGCCGCGCAAGCCACGCCCCCAGATCCGCAGCTATGTGCTGGTCATCGCGCTCGCCGCATTCACACTGTTTGCCGCCCGCCAGATCGGGTTTCGCTGGGGTTCGTTCATCGACATGTGGACCAATCCGCTCTGGGACCGTTTCTGGCCCGTTCCGTGGGATTGGGTGTTCAACCGCCACAACGTCTTCGACCCGTTGATCGAAACCTTCCAGATCGCCATCATCTCGACGGTCATCGGTTGTTCGTTGGCGCTTCCGATCGGTTTCGCGATGTCGAAGCTGACCACGCCGAGCACCCCGGTGTTCTGGGTATCGCGATTCGTCATGAACATCGTTCGCGCGATTCCCGACCTGTTGTGGGGCAAGCTGCTCGTCACGGCGATCGGAATCGGGGCCTTCGCCGGCTCCTGGGCGCTCACGATCTTCTCCCTGGCCGTGATGGTCAAACTCTTCAGCGAGACGGTCGACGCCGCCGATCCCTTGCCGCTCGAAGCGGCGCGCGCCGCGGGCGGGCGCCACACACCAGCGGTGCGTACGGCCGTCCTCCCCGACGTGTTCCCCGCCTACGTCGCCTACGCGTTGTACGTGTTCGAGCTCAACATTCGGGCATCACTCGTGCTCGGCCTCGTGGGCGCCGGTGGGATCGGGCGTGTCGTCGAGACCCAGCGTTCGACATTCAACTTCGACCGCTTGCTCGGGATCCTGATCATCATGTTCGCGATCGTGATCATCATCGAGCAGATCAGCGTGGCGATCCGGAAGCGGTTGGTATGACCGCCGCCGACGTGATCGTCCCCGAGCAATCGGACCCGCCGACCGGGCGCCCCGAACGGCCGATGGCTGCCCGCAACTGGAGGATCGGGATCACCGCTGCGATCATCATTGCGGCGATGTGGTCGTGGACCGGGCTCGATGCATCGTTCCAGGACGTCCTCGACGCTCCCGGCAAGGGCTGGAACATCGTCAAACAGATGTGGCCCCCGGATTTCAAGACGGTGGTCGACCGCGGTGCCGTCGGCAAGATCTTCGAATCGTTGTACGTGGCATGGATCGGCACGATGATCGGGGCCATCATCTCGTTCCCACTCTCGTTCTTCGGGGCGAGCAACGTGGCCCCGGCAGCCCTCAGAGTCCCGATCCGCCTGCTGTTCAACGCGATTCGGGCCGTCCCCGAACTGATCGTCGCGATGCTGTTGCTCACCGTCACCGGGCTCGGACCATGGGCCGGGGCACTGGCCATCGGGCTGCACTCGGTCGGCACGCTCGGCAAGCTCTCGACCGAGGTCATCGAAACCTCCGACGAGGGTCCGCTCGAGGCGATCTCGGCAGCGGGGGGAACGTTCATCGAGAAGATGCGCTGGGGCATGGTCCCCCAGGTCCTGCCCACCGTGATCGGCTACTGGCTGTTCCGCTTCGAGATCAATGTTCGCGCGTCGGCTGTTCTGGGCCTGATCGGCGCCGGCGGAATCGGCGGCGAACTCGTCTCGCAGCTCAACTTCCGCAACTTCCCGCAAGTCGGAGCGGTCTTGCTGATGGTGATCGCAATGGTCTTGATCATCGACACGATCTCAGGGTTCGCACGCCGACGCATCATCGCCGGCAGCGGACGCAAGATCGACGATGATGATCACAACGCCAGCACCGAGGCACTCGCAGGCCTGCTGCTCGGCGATTCGATCATGAGGCCGAACAAGCCCAACGACTGATCGGTGTCGACCAGCTCTCGACCAGCTCTCGACCAGAGTGAACGGTGACCCGGCCTATACGGACCGTCCGGGAACTCCAGTGCCATCAGGAACTATCTTGTCGGCATGCAAACCCGCCGACTCGGTCTCGTGCTCGCTCTCGCTGTGTTCGGCGTCACCGGTTGCGGCAGCGACGGTGACGACCCGGCTCGCAGCTACACCGTCGAGTTGCGAATGGAAGATCACGAGGACCAGTACCGCTACATCGCTGTCGGCGAGGTGCCGACGTTCATGACCGGGGATCGCGTGACGTTCGAGGCCGAGAACGCCGGCACGCTCAACCACGATCTGCAGATCGTCGGACCGGACGGGCTGGCGATCGAAACGGCGAGCGCGGTCGCACCCGGCGATGTGCTCACGATCACCGTCGATCTCGACGAACCGGGGATCTATCAGCTCAATTGCCTCGTCGACAACCACCTGACCGAGCACCACATGCAGACCCTGATCCAGGTCGTCGAAGCCTGAGAATCACCGAATCGTCCCGCTCGACGTGCCAAAATCGCTGAGCGATGGGCCCTGGAATCTATATACCCCTGCTCGTGATCGCCATCGGAGTGCCCGTAGCGCTCGCCTGGGCCAAGAAGAACCTCAAGAACGCCGACGCGAGTTCGGGCGACGACGTCATCGCGGCGCCCGCCGCCAGGCTCACCAGCAACGCACTCCGCGACCTGGCAACGCCCCCATGGCGTGTCGTGTACGAGATCGCTCACGACAAGCTCGGCGGCATCGAGCACGTGGTGGTGGGACCGGCCGGGGTATTCGCGTTCCAGACCTCGATGGATGCCCTCCCCACCGCTCCGACCGGCGAGCTCGATCCACACGCTGTCGCGGCAGCGGCGATCGTACGGGGCAGCCTCGACGACGCACTGGGCCGCTGCGCGATGTCGAGCGATCGGCTGGTCCGCGTGTACTGGGGTGCCGGCACGAGCGGTTCGAGCGACCTGATGCCGGGCCTCACCGCCGTCGACGGCCGGTCGCTGACCGGGTGGATCGAGGCACTCGCCGACCGTGAGCTTTCGCCGGCGCAGGTCGACCTCGCCTGGCAGACCGTGCTCACGGCGATCGGCCGCCCAGATCCCCTCGCCTGAGCACGCCTGTCGCCAACGCGAGTGGTGCCCGTCAACCGATCGACTCGTCGAACGCAGTCACGCGCTCGACGAAACGGTGCTGGTCGATCAGGTGCGGGTAGTGGCCCAGGTTGGGCCACACTTCGACGATCGAGGTGTCGACACGTGCACGCAGCCAATCTGTATAGCCCTGGCCGGGATCGATGCCGTGCAACGAGAGATACGGAACCGTGATCGCCCCCGCCACTGCATCGATCATGGCGTCGAGCTCGGCCACCGACGACGCGAAGATCGCATCCCACACACCCAGCACCACCCCTTGGTCGGCATCTCGGATGTGATCGACCCGCCAGCGCTCGGAACCCTCGAGCGGACCGGCCATCTGGTCGAAGATCGCGGAGATCGCGCCCTGGAACTCGTCGGAGCCACCCTTCAGCATCGGCTCGAGCTGACCGAGAACGTCTTTGAAACCGCTCAGTGCGAGTGGTTGGTCAACATTGATCACTCCTCTGCACGGACCGCCGGCCGCGTAGGCCGACACGACCGCACCACCGAGCGAGTGGCCCACCAACAGGGCGTCATCGAGCCCCTCCTGTGCCAGGACGGCGCCGAGGTCACCGGCCATGGTGGCCAGGTCGTACGGCGCGACCTTTGACGATGCGCCGTGTCCGCGAAGATCGATCGCGACCACCCGGTATCCCGACGCGATCAACGGCGCCAGCAAGGGATCCCAGGTGCGACGACTCTCGGTGATGCCGTGCACCAAGACCAGTGAACGCCCCTCCCCTGCCGCGAAGTAGTCGATCGAGACGTCGTCGGCGGGATGTGCGTGCATGCCGTGGCCAGAACCCATTCCCGAACCGTACTCATCACCCGAGGATCCGGTCGCAGCACGAGTTACGAAACGTGCCAGGCACGTTTCGTAACTCTGCACGGGCCGCGCGTCAGCGGAACAGGTCGCGACTCGAGTCGCGAATCACCGGCGCCATCGACGCGGACTCATCGGCCTCCCACTCGTAGCCGCGGATGACCGCTACCGGGACACGAGAGGTGTTGCCCTTCACCAGCTCTGAGGCCGCCGCCAGCTCGTCGGCAACGCAGATCTCCTGCACCCGGAACTCGTGCCCGTGGGGGTCCTGTTGACCGATATAGCTCAGCAGCGGATTGATACCCGCGACACCGATCGCGATGTCGGTCTGGCCCTCACGCCACGGCCGCCCGAACGTGTCGGTGACGACGACCCCGACATCGACGCCGAGTTCAGCGAACCGGGCGCGGGATCGTCGCGCCGACGCATCCGGGTCGGACGGCAAGACCAGGATCCGTTCGTGGGCCCCACTCGACGACTGGTCGACCCCTGAGTTCGCGCACACGAACCCATGATGCGTCTCGGTGATCAGGACCGGCCCGATCTGGCGGACGATCCGCTGCGACTGGCGCAACACCACTTCGACCACTCGTGGATCCTTCTCCCACCGTTCGGCCCACTCGGTGGCGAACCCCGACGGCTCGACCGTCGCGAGTTCGATCGCACATCCTTCGGCCTTCGACACGATCTTCGAGGTGATGACCACGATGTCGCCGTCGAACAGTTCGATCCGATCGGCGACCAGTGCGGCGATGTCGTGACCCGACTCGATCTCGGGCAGACCGTCGACAGGAATGATCGTCAGTGCAGCGGGCACGGGCGAACCGTAGCGCCGACCGCGTCGTCACGGCGACTGTCGCTACCATCATCACCGTGCACGAACTCGCCAACTGGCCGGCGCGCCGATGGATCTTCGCCCTGGGCGCCTCGGTCGTGGTCGCGCTCGTGATCGGACTCCCGACCGATGTCATCCCGAACCCGGTGTTCGGACGGCCGGTCGAGGTCACCTGGTGGTCGTACCCGAGTCTCGTCGTCAGCGCCGTACTGGGCGGCTTGTTGGCTGCCACGTATGTTCGCATCGACGACGTCCAGAGCACGATCGAGTTACCCGACGACGAGCTCGGCACACCGGGAAAGGCGGGCGGTCTCGGTGGGTTGCTCTCGTTCTTCGCAGTCGGCTGCCCCACCTGCAACAAGGTCGCCGTCATCGCACTGGGTTCGACCGGCGCGCTCGACTGGTTCGCTCCTGCACAGCCGATGCTCGCCGTGCTGTCGGTCGTGCTGATGAGTTGGGCGCTGCGGTCGCGCCTGCGCGGTGCGACCTCGTGTCGAATTGCGATGTGACCTCGCGGCGCGGCCAACATAGGGCCATGAGCACGTCCGTCTCGGAGATCTTCGACCCGTCGGCATGGACGGAGGTCGCCGGTTTCGCCTTCACCGACATCACCTATCACCGTGCCAACGATGTCGGCGCCGTGCGAATCGCCTTCAACCGTCCCGAGATCCGCAACGCCTTTCGTCCCAACACGGTCGACGAGCTCTACACCGCGCTCGACCACGCTCGCATGTCGAGCGACATCGGCTGCGTCCTGCTCACCGGCAACGGTCCATCGCCGCGCGATGGTGGCTGGGCCTTCTGTTCGGGCGGTGACCAGCGCATCCGCGGCAAGGACGGGTACAAGTACGCCGACGGCGAAACCGCCGACACAATCGAGGCCGGCCGGGCCGGTCGCCTCCACATCCTCGAGTGTCAGCGCTTGATCCGGTTCATGCCCAAGGTCGTCATCTGCGTCGTGCCGGGCTGGGCTGCAGGGGGCGGTCACAGCCTGCATGTCGTGTGCGACCTCACGATCGCCAGCGAGGAGCACGCCCGGTTCAAGCAAACCGATGCCGACGTGGCGAGCTTCGACGGCGGATTCGGATCCGCCTACCTTGCCCGTTTCGTCGGCCAGAAGTTCGCCCGTGAGATCTTCTTCCTCGGTCGCGAATACACAGCTCAACAGATGCACGAGATGGGCGGCGTCAATGCCGTCGTGCCTCACGCCGACCTCGAAGCGACCGCACTCGAATGGGCCGCCGAGATCTGTGCCAAGAGCCCGACAGCCCAACGCATGCTCAAGTACGCCTTCAATCTGATCGACGACGGTCTGGTGGGCCAGCAGATCTTTGCCGGCGAGGCGACACGACTCGCCTACGCCAGCGAGGAAGCAGCCGAAGGCCGGGATGCCTTCCTCGAGAAGCGCACTCCCGACTGGTCAGGCTTCCCCTATTTCTACTGACTCGCGTCGTGGGGCCGGTGCCGGCCCGTTCGTCACGATCGAGGAACTCGACGACGAACGACTCGCCACCTTCCGGCTCAACGAGCGCGGCCTGGCCAATCGTCGCAGCAAGCGCGACGACGCCGGAGCCGGTCTGTTCCTCGCCGAGGGCGATCTCGTCGTCCAGCGGGCACTCGACGCCGGCTGTCGACCGTTCCGAGCACTCGTCGACGGTTCGCGGATACCTGGCGTCGCCGACCGGTTCGTCCGCAGCGGCGGCGAGGTGTTCGTCGGTGGCGACCAGGTGCGGCGACTCGTCGCCGGGCTCGGCGTCCTGCACTCGGTGATCGCCCTCTTCCATCGGCCACCCCGACCGACCGCTTCCGAACTCGCTCAGCGGAGCGCGCGCCTGGTCGTCATCGAGGGTGTCGACAACCCCGCGAACATCGGCTCGATCATCCGCAACGCAGCTGCCCTCGGCTGGGACGGCGTCCTGCTCGACCACACCAGTGCCGATCCGCTGTCGCGTCGTGCACTGCGCGTCGCGATGGGCACTGCCTTCTCGGTTCCCCATGCCCGCACCGGCAACCTCGTCGACGAACTGCGGGCGATGACCGACCGGGACGTGTTCGCGCTCACCCCGGATCCGCTCGCCGCCGACATCGGCCGGTTGGACCCGGCGGGCCGCCGAGCGATCGTGATCGGATCCGAGCGCGCCGGCCTCAGTGACGAGGTGCTCGCGATCGCCCGACCGGTACGCATACCGATGGCGGCCGGCGTCGACTCTCTCAACGCTGCTGCGGCCGCGGCGATCGCCTGCTTCGCGCTGGCCTGAGCCAGAGCATCACCCAGTGAGCGGTGGGCCTATATCGCGGCCGACGTCGTGCGACTGCGACGACGCCGGTCGCGCCGCGAGCCGCTGGTCGACGGTTCCCAGCTGAACGACGAACGCGCCACCGCGACGCCCACGATGCCCCAGGCGATGACCACGGCCATCTTGTCCCAGGTGAACCCGGGCGCGTCGACCAGTGGATTGAGCGTGTTCTGGAACGAGTTCACGAACGGCTTCAAGGGGAAGATGTCGCCGATCAGATCGAGCCAGCGCGGCGGATTCTCGAGCGGGATGAAGATGTCGGACACGAATGCCAGCGGCAGGATCGTGGCGTTGGCGACAGCTGGTGCCGAGTCGGCATTTGGCACGAGGCCGGCCACTGCCAGGCCGAGCGCAGCGAACGCGGCGACCCCGATCACGAACGTGACGACCATGGCAGGCACCTTCGCAACATCGATCGTGAGGTCGTAGGCGACCACGCCGAGCGTCAGTTGGAGAACGACACCGAGCAGTGCAATCGACAGTGCACCGAGAATCCAACCCGTGAGGTACACCGACGGAGGGATCGGCGTCGAACGCCAGCGCTTCAAGATGCCGTCGTCGCGCCGGATCGGCACCATGTTGACCAGATTGGTGTAGGTGGCCGACACTGCGGTGAACGCAGCGAGCCCACCGGTGTAGAACTGCTGCACCGACCACGAACCCGCCGGAGTATCGACCGTGCCATCCCCGAAGAGGGCGTTGAACAACACGAGCATGAACAGCGGGAGACCGATCGTGAAGAACAGGCCGACCGGGCTGCGCATGAACGTGAGCACTTGGTATCTCGTCTGTTCGCCGACCAGTTTGAGTGTCGAGGGCCAGTTCATCCGGGCGCCTCGCCGCTGTCGTTGCCGAGCTGCAGGAAGACGTCTTCCAGCGAAGGCCGCCGAACGCTGAGCCCGACCAACTCGACCCCCCGCTCGACGGCCGCGGCCGTGATCTCCGCCAACACCGCGGTTGGGAACTCGGTCTCGATGCGAACCACGCCGGCCTCGATCGATGCTGTCGAAGGGATGCGCAACTCATCGCTCGACGTGGCGGCCGGCAACTCGAACGAGATGGTGGCATCGGGAGCGGCCGCCATCAACTCATCTGGTGTTCCTTCGGCGATCAGACGTCCACCGGCGAGCACCCCGACCCGATCGGCCAGGTGTTCGGCCTCGTCGAGGTAGTGCGTCGTGAGCAATACCGTGGTGCCTCCTTCACACAAGCGCTGAACGAGTTTCCACGACTCGCGGCGAGCGACCGGGTCGAATCCGGTGGTCGGCTCGTCGAGGAACAACAGCTCAGGGCGCCCGATGATGCCGAGCGCAAGGTCGATCCTTCGACGCTGGCCGCCCGAGAGCGTGCCGATACGGGCGTCGATCTTCTCGGTCAGCCCGACCATCTCGACGACGTCGTCGATCGGACGAGGATCGCGGTAGCACGAGCCGTAGAAGCGCAGTGCCTCGCGGATGGTGAGCTGCTGCTCGACCCCCGACGATTGCAGCACGATGCCGATCCGGTCGCGAAATTCGCGCCCGCTCTGGGCCGGATCGTTGCCGAGTACCGAAACCGAGCCCGCAGTCGCACGACGGTGTCCTTCGAGGATCTCCACGGTGGTCGACTTGCCGGCACCGTTCTGGCCGAGCAGTCCGTACACCTCACCCGCCGCGATCTCGAAGGACACCCCGGCGACGGCATCGATGTCTCCGTAGCGCTTGCGCAGATCGCGAACCTCGACGACCGCCACGGTCAGCTCTTTCCGTATCCGGCCGACGTGATCGGCAGGCCGGTGTCGTTGCGGAGGTGTTCGGCCGCGGGCACGAAATAGCCCATCAGCTCGTCGGCGAGTTCGGCTCCGTCTGCCCGCCCGGCGCACACCCGCTCGACGGCCGTGGCCATGTGGAGCAACCATCGGTCGCGTTCGAGCGGGCCGACATGAAACGGGAAGTGTCGCATCCGTAGCCGGGGATGCCCGCGTTCTTCCATGTACGTGGTGGGCCCACCCCAGTACTGCGCGAGAAACAGGCTCAGCCGATGCTTCGCCGGCTCGAAGTCGGGAAAGTCGGGATACAGGGGCGCGAGCAGGTCGTCGGTCGAGATGCCCTCGTAGAACACGCCGACGAGTTGGTCGAAGAATGGTTGCCCGCCGGCTCGGAAAAACAAGCTGGGCGCCGTTGACTCGGAAGTCACGGCGCCCAGCTTAGGGGGAGAACTCGGGTGTGTTCAGATGGCGGATCAGGCCGAAGGAACGAACTTGCGGTATTCGGTCAGTTCGTCACGCTTGAGGACGAATGGGGTGGAACCGTCGCACGCGTCGAGGATCACGGCCTCGTCGGCAGCCAGGAGCACCAGAGCGCTGACGACGTCGGCGCCGCGGATCACTTCGATCACGTCACCGGTTTCGATCTGTTCGTTCAACAATGTGGTCATGGTTCTCTCCGTTCGGTGAGCCGTGTTTCCGTCCGGCTACCTTGTCGATCCTTGTATCGGATGCAACAGCGAAGATCTTGAGACATTCCTGAGGCTCGTGTGCCGTTTGCCACACCGAGCGGCGGTCGACCCCGGACCCGCCACAGGTTCACGCGAACTGCGGGTCGTCCCAGCCGGGGAACACATCGGGAAACCCGTCGCTGACGCGATCGGTGTAGACGGCCTGCCGCTTCTCGAGAAAACTGGTCACGCCCTCATGCGTATCGGCGCTGCGACCGCGATCGAGGATCGCCCGACTGTCGGCCCGGTGGGCCTGCATCGGATGATCGGCCCCGAGCATCCGCCACATCATCTGCCTGGTCAGTGCCACGGACACCGGCGCCGTGTGGTGTGCGATATCACTCGCGATCGCCCTGGCGGCGGGCAGCAGCTGGTCGGGTTGGTGCACGCTGCGGACGAGGCCACCTGCATGAGCCTCGTTCACGTCGAACACCCGACCCGAGAAGCTCCACTCGAGCGCCTGGCTGATGCCGACGACACGGGGCAGGAACCAGCTCGACGCGGCCTCGGGGACGATGCCGCGCCGGGCGAACACGAATCCGAAGCGGGCGGCGGTGCTGGCGACGCGGATGTCCATCGGCAGCGTCATCGTGACACCCACACCGACCGCCGCCCCGTTGATCGCCCCGATCACGGGCTTCTTCGACTCGAAGATCCTCAACGTCAGCATCCCGCCTCCGTCGCGCGGCACGCCGGCGTCGGTCTGCACGTCGCTGCCGCCTCGGGCAAACGTGGCGCCGCCCGACGACAGGTCTGCACCTGCGCAAAATGCACGGCCGTCACCGGTCACGATCACTGCGCGGACGTCGTCGTCGGCATCGGAGAGGTCGAAGGCGGCGATCATCTCGTTCATCATCGTGCCCGTGAACGCGTTGAGCTTGTCGGGACGAGACAACGTGATCGTCGCGATGTGATCGGATACGTCGTACTTGATCTGGGAGAAGTCGGTGGTCACGATCCGACCGTACCGAGCAACCGCACACGAGAGCGAGTCGCTGCGAGCGCAGACCTCAGCCGTCAACGAACGAACCACGAGTCAACACAAGAGCGGGTCCATCTGATTTCGAGTCAGATCGTCTGCTGGCAAGGCGCAGCGAGCCCGAGTTGCCTGTGGGCAACGAGCGGCGAGATGGAACGCAGCCAGCGGGCGATCTGGCCGGAATCAGCCGGCCCGACTCAGACGTCGAGGAAGCGGGATGCGGCGATGCCCGAGCCGATCATGCCGACCAGCGCACCGAAGGCCAAGATGATGATCGCCACCGTCCATTGGTAGCCGTCGATCACGACCAGTGCGGTCATACCCGACGAATCGGGGAAGTCCTGGACACCCTGCGTCCATCGCCAGTTGATGAACAACATCGATCCGACCGCAGCAACACCGCCGAGCAAGCCCTGGATCAACCCTTCGAGCATGAACGGGACGCGGATGAACCAGTCGGTGGCGCCGACCAGCTTCATGACCTCGATCTCGCGTCGGCGGGCGAACATCGCGGTTCTGATCGTGTTCCAGATCAGCAAGCCCGATGCGAACATCAGCGCGATCCACAGACCGGTGGTGTAGGTACTGACGAAGCCCTGCAGCTTGCCGATCAGATCGAGCTGTTCTTCGGCCAGGGTGACCGAGTTGACGCTGGGGAGTTGCTGGTAGCTCTCCTTGAGCCCACGCAGGAACTCGACCTCGGTCGACTCGGCCGGCACGATCTTGAACAAGGTCGGGATGTTGGTCTCGTCGAGCAGCTGGCGTGTGGTGGGGTCGCCGGCGAGCACACGATCGGCATCGGCGAGCGAGCATGCGACGTCGCAGTACTCGAACGAAGCCACGGTGCCGGTGTTGACCTGGTCCTGGAGCGTGCTGGCGATGAAATCGAGGCCGTCTTGCTGAGTGCCGGCGCTGACGAACACGATCATCTCGACGCCGCCCTCCCAGCGTTGCAGCAGGTTGTCGAAGCCGTGCTGAATCAACAGCGTGAGCCCGAAGATCAGCAGCGACACGGCCGAGGTGATGATCGCGGCGGCCGTCAACGTGACGTTGCGCTTGAACCCGGCGAACGTCTCACGCAAGGTGTAGGTCAGGCGGGAGAACATTATTCGTACACCCCTCGCGCCTGGTCGCGAACGATCACGCCTCGGTCGAGCTGGATCACGCGCTTGCGCATCGTGTTGACGATGCGTTGGTCGTGCGTGGCCATCACCACCGTGGTGCCCGTCTTGTTGATGCGATCGAGCAGACGCATGATGCCTTCGCCCGTGGTCGGGTCGAGGTTGCCGGTCGGCTCGTCGGCGATCAGGATCAACGGCCGGTTGACGAACGCTCGCGCGACCGAGACGCGCTGCTGCTCTCCACCCGACAACTGGTGGGGGAACCGGTCTTCCTTGCCGGCCAGGCCGACGAGGTCGAGCACGGCGGGAACCTGCTGGCGGATGACGTGCTTGGGTTTGCCGATGACTTCCTGGGCGAACGCGACGTTCTCGAACACGGTCTTGTTCGACAGGAGCTTGTAGTCCTGGAAGATGTTGCCGATGTTGCGTCGCAGGTGGGGCACGCGGCTGGGTGGCATGTCGATGATGTTTCGGCCCGCCACCCACACGGCGCCCCGCTCGGGGCGCTCCTCCCGATTGAGCAGGCGCAACATCGTGCTCTTGCCGGAACCGGAGGGCCCGACGAGGAAGACGAACTCGCCCTTGGCGATGTCGAAGCTGGCATCTCGCAGCGCGACGACCTCGGTCGAGTAGCTCTTGGTGACGTTTTCGAGGCGAATCATACGGATGCCCGAGGGGCGCCAAGAGCGTACCGTCACCGCCCGACGAGAGTGCGTCAGGGTCGGCGAAGGGATCGGTTACTCAGTCGGCTTCGTTGCGCTTCCAGCGCAGAAAGCCCTCCATGAACTGGTCGAGATCGCCGTCGAACACTGCGTCGACAGCGCTGGTTTCGATCTCTGTCCGCAGGTCCTTCACCATCTGGTACGGCTGCATGACGTACGAGCGGATCTGGCTACCCCACCCGACCTGGGCTTGTTTGCCGGCGATCGCGTCGAGCTCGAGTTGATGTTCTTCTTCGATCTTCGCGGCGATCAGCGACTTGAGGCGGTTCATCGCCTTCTCGCGGTTCTGCAGCTGGCTGCGTTCTTCCTGCGAGCTGGCGACCAGGCCGGTGGGTTCGTGGATGAGGCGGACAGCGGAGGACGTCTTGTTGATGTGCTGCCCGCCGGCACCGGATGCGCGGAACACCTCCATCCGGATCTCGGCTTCGTTCACCTCG
Organism: Acidimicrobiaceae bacterium; assembly: GCA_024641005.1. Lineage (GTDB taxonomy): Bacteria > Actinomycetota > Acidimicrobiia > Acidimicrobiales > Ilumatobacteraceae > Ilumatobacter. Next base: position 33,753 of record JAHEDX010000020.1, on the reverse strand, counting down.
ACGTTCGGGGCCTCCATCTCCGGCCAGACCTGAACGGCCGCGAAGCTGGTCTGACGGCGCCCCTGGTTGTCGAACGGGCTGATCCTCACCAGCCGGTGGGTTCCACGCTCGCTCGTCATCAGGCCATAGGCGTAGCGACCGGTCAAGGTGAACTCGGCCGAGTTGATACCCGCTTCGACACCCTCTGACGAGTAGTTCAAGGTGATGCCAAATCCGCGCTTCTCGGCCCACCTGGCGTACATCCGCAGCAGCATCTCGGCGAAGTCCTGGGCGTCGACACCACCATCTTTGGCATTGATCTGCACGATGCACGGCGAATCGTCGTGTTCGCCCGTGAACAGACTGCGCAGCTCGAGCTGATCGAGTTCGGAAGTGACCGAACCGATCTCGGCCTCGATGTCTGCCTCTTGGCTCTCGTCGTCTTCCTCGCGGGCCATCTCGTGCAGGACTTCGGCGTCGCCCAGCCGGCTCGACAGATGGTCGAAGATGTCGACGTCGTCTTTGACGTTGGAGTACTCGGTGTTGACCCGCTTGGCGAGTTCGGCGTCGTCCCACAGGTCGGGTCGCTGCATCTCGGATTCGAGCTCGATCAGGCGATCTCGACCTTCTGCGATCTTCAGATACTCGGCTGCCTCGTCGAGGCGTCGGCGCTGTTCGCGCAGGTCGTCGGTGAAATCACGCATCGCGGGGTCCTGTTCAGGCTGCGCCGTGGCATTGCTTGAACTTCTTGCCCGATCCGCACGGGCAAGGAGCGTTGCGCGGCGTCTTGTCGAACGCGTCCTTCACCACAGGGGTCGGCTTGGACGTCGGCACCGGTTGGGCAGCCTGCGGGACGCCAGCTGGGATATCGCCCTCGGCCGCGGCCTGGGCGGCCGCCCGATCGAAACCGCTCGACACCGGCACGTCGTCGCTGGACGACGTCTGCAGATTGATCACCTTCGGCTCGAGCCGGGGCTGATCATCCTGCTGCTTCACCTGGACGTGCATGACATAGCGAACGAAGTCTTGGGCGATGCCCTTCATCATCCCGCCGAACATCTCGTAGCCCTCACGCTGCCACTCGACCAGGGGATCCTTCTGGCCCATGGCCCGCAGGTTGATGCCCTCCTTGAGATAATCCATCTCTTCGAGGTGTTCACGCCACCGTTGATCGATGATGCGCAACATCACCTGTCGTTCGACCTCACGCATCACCGCGTCGCCCATCTCGGTTTCGCGCTGCTCGTAGTGATTGGTGGCCTCGGCCATGATCACGTCGTAGAGATCGTCGCTGTTGTGCACCTCGGCCAGCAGATCAGCGGTGAGGGTGGTCGGCCAGAACAGGGTGAGTTCTTTCGCCAATCCGTCGATGTCCCACTCATCGGTCGCGACCGACTGGCAGTGTGACTCGATCAGCGCGTCGACCGCGTCTGCGAGATACTCCATCCCGGCCGACTTGAGGTCGAGACCCTCGAGGATCTGGTCTCGGCGCAGGTAGATCACCTTGCGCTGCTCGTTCATGACCTCGTCGTACTTGAGAACGTTCTTGCGGATCTCGGCGTTCTTGGTCTCGACGGTGGTCTGAGCGCGCTCGATGGCCTTCGTGACCATCTTCGCCTCGATCGCCTCGTCCTCGTCGAACCGGCCCATCGCCCACTGCAGCGCACCGGTGGCGAACAAGCGCATCAGCTCGTCGTCGAGGCTGAGATAGAACCTGCTCTCGCCGGGATCACCTTGACGGCCGGCTCGACCGCGCAACTGGTTGTCGATGCGGCGCGAATCGTGACGCTCGGAGCCGACCACGTACAGGCCGCCGAGCTCGCGAACTCGATCTCCCTCGGCGGCGCAGGTCTTCTTGAACTCGGCGAGCAGTTGGTCGTAACGGGCGAACGCCTTCGCCCGTTCTTGCTGGAACTCTTCGGGCATCTCGGACAGTGGGCGGGGCAGGGTGAAGTCGTCGACCATGAGGTCGGCGCCGAAGCCCTCTTTCATGACCTCGTGACGCGCCATCAGTTCGGGGTTGCCACCGAGCAGGATGTCGACGCCACGGCCCGCCATGTTGGTGGCGACGGTGACCCCACCGAGCCGACCGGCCTGGGCGACGATGTCGGCTTCGCGCGTGTGCTGCTTGGCGTTGAGCACCTCGTGAGTGATGCCACGCTGCATCATCATGCGCGACAGCAGTTCGGACTTGGCGACGCTGATGGTGCCGACCAGAACCGGCTGGCCCTTCTCGTGCCGATCCTCGATGTCGTCGATGATGGCCCCGAACTTGCCGACCTCGCTCTTGAAGATCAGGTCGGCCTGATCGGCCCGCACCAACGGACGGTTGGTGGGCACCGGTACGACACCCAACCCGTAGGTGTTCATCAACTCGGCGGCCTCGGTCTGGGCCGTACCGGTCATTCCGGCGAGCTTGTCGTACATGCGGAAGTAGTTCTGCAGCGTGATCGTCGCGAGGGTTTGGTTCTCCTCCTTGATCTTCACGCCTTCCTTGGCTTCGACCGCCTGGTGGATACCCTCCGACCAGCGACGGCCTTCGAGGATGCGACCGGTGAACTCGTCGACGATCTTCACCTCGCCGCCCTGCACGATGTAGTCCTTGTCGCGCTGGTACAGCTCTTTCGCCTTGAGTGCGACGGTGAACTGGTGCACGAGGTTGGCCGACACGTCGTCGTACAGGTTCTCGACGTCGAGGGCCGACTCGACCTTCTCGATGCCGTCCTCGGTCGGCACGACGACGCGCTTGTCTTCCTCGACCTCGTAGTCGACGTCACGTTGCAGCGAGCGGATGATCGACGCGAACCGGTAGTACAGCTTGGCGGCGTCGCCGACGCGGCCAGAGATGATGAGCGGTGTGCGGGCCTCGTCGATCAGGATCGAGTCGACTTCGTCGACGATGCAGAAGCTGTGACCCCGCTGCACCTTGTTCTCGAGCCGGGGCGCCATGTTGTCGCGCAGGTAATCGAACCCGAACTCGTTGTTGGTGCCGTAGGTGATGTCGGCGGCGTAGTTGCGACGCTTTTCCTCCGGCTGGTCTTTGAAACCCGGGATGATGAGACCGACATCGAGGCCCAGCCACTTGTGGATCCGCCCCATCCACTCGGCGTCGCGCCGAGCCAGGTAGTCGTTGACCGTGACGAGGTGGACACCCTTGCCGCCGAGTCCGTTGAGGTACGCAGGCAGGGTGGACACGAGCGTCTTGCCCTCACCGGTCTTCATTTCGGCCACCCATCCGAAGTGCAGCGCCGCGCCTCCCATCAACTGCACGTCGTAGTGACGTTGGCCGATGACGCGGTCGGCGGCCTCGCGGGTGACAGCGAATGCCTCGACCAGGATGTCGTCGAGCGAGGCGCCGTTGTCGAGGCGCTGACGGAACTCACCCGTCTTCGCTCTCAATTCGTCGTCGGACAGGCGCCGAAGGTCGTCGTCGAGAGCGTTGATGTCGGGAACCATCCCTTGCAACGCCTTGAGTTTCTTACCTTCTCCCGCGCGGAGGATGCGATCGAGGATGCCCATGCGGCTTCCCAGCCTACCGGGGTGCGCGACCTGGATGCGGACGGCTGGGGAGTGCCCGGCCGCAGACCGACCGAATCCAGGCGACCTGTGGCCTCAACGGCGCGTCACGCCGCCCATGGACCCTGCACCAGTGTTCGGACCGCCGCCGGCCGCGGCCGACGCGTCGGGCGATGACGAGCGCTGGTGACGAGCGCCGGGGTGGTCGCCACCGCCGCGCGCCGCACCGAACAAGCGCCGCCTCGGCGGAGCGCCGCCTCGGCGGAGCGCAGCGTGGACCCCGTGGTGACGACATCGTCGATCACGAGCACTCGCTGGCCCGAGGAGGCCGGGCTGGCCCGGAACACCGGCCCGTGGAGCCGGGTCGCCCGGTCGAGGCCCGTCTGAGCGACCCCGCCTTCACGCTCGAGCAACCGACGACATGGAACACCCATCTGGGCAGCGACGCGTCGTGCCACGAGCTCGGCCTGGTCGAAACCGCGACGATGGCGATGCTGACGACTGGTGGGAGCCCAGGTGACCACATCGATCTCGCCGGGACGGACACCGGAGGCCAGCAACCGGTTGACCAGCAGCCCGGCAAAGTGATGGGCGAGCTGCCGCCGATTGCCGTACTTGAATCCGAGCAGCACATCGCGGGGGCGACCGGCGAAGGGAACCGCTGCGATCACCTCACCACCACGCGGCATCGCCGGTGGAGCGGCGAGCGCGAACCTGCAGGTTCGGCACAGCACCGGCCCGACACGTTCACACCCGGCACAACGAGACTGGAAGATCATGTGTCCAGTTCTACGCGAGGGGTGTGACATCGATGCCTCGGTCCGGAACATCGGGCGCAGATCCAGGGGCGTCCCCGCCCGTCGCCGGGGCGTCAGTAGCGGTAGTTCTCGGCCTTGTACGGTCCGGCCGGGTCGAGATCGAGATACGCGGCCTGTTCGTCGGTCAGCTTGGTGAGCTTGACACCGAGTGCATCCAGGTGGAACCTGGCGACCTTCTCGTCGAGGTGCTTCGGAAGCACGTACACACCCAAGGGATAGTCGTCGGTGCGATTGAACAACTCGATCTGGGCGATCACCTGGTTCGAGAACGAGCAGCTCATCACGAAACTCGGGTGACCGGTCGCGCAGCCGAGGTTCACCAGTCGGCCTTCGGCGAGCACGATGATCTGATGACCGTCGGGGAACCTCCAGACGTCGGTACCCGGCTTGAGCTCGTCGCGAGTCGCGCCCGAACGAGCGAGCCCGTCCATGTCGATCTCGTTGTCGAAGTGACCGATGTTGCACACGATCGCGTTGTGCTTCATCTTCGCCATGTCGTCGACGGTGATGAGGCTCGCGTTGCCGGTCGCGGTCACGAAGATGTCGGCGGTCTCGACCAGATCGTCGAGGGTCAGCACCTGGATGCCCTCCATGGCCGCCTGGAGTGCGTTGATCGGGTCGATCTCGGTCACGATCACCCGCGCACCCTGACCCTGGAGCGATTGGACACACCCCTTGCCGACGTCGCCGTAACCGAGCACGACGGCAACCTTGCCGCCGATCATCACGTCGGTCGCACGAGAGATCGAGTCGACGAGCGAATGACGGCAGCCGTACAGGTTGTCGAACTTCGACTTCGTGACCGAGTCGTTGACATTGATCGCAGGAAAAAGTAGCTCGCCGTCAGCGAACATCTTGTAGAGCCGCTTGACGCCGGTCGTGGTCTCCTCGGTGACCCCCCGAATGTGCGACGCCATGCGCGTCCACTTCTGCGGGTCGTTCTTGAGTGACCGCTGCAGCAGGCCGAGCACGATCGCCAGTTCTGCGTTGGGTGCCTCGGTCGGGTCGGGCACCGCTCCGGCGCGCTCGAACTCGACGCCCTTGTGCAACAACATCGTGGCATCGCCACCGTCGTCGAGAATCATGTTGGGACCGTCGTAGACCGTGCCATCGGCGGCCGCCGGCCACGTCATCATCTGCTCGGTACACCACCAGTACTCCTCGAGCGTCTCGCCCTTCCAGGCGAAGACCGGAACGCCCTGCGGATCCTCAGGGGTGCCTTCCGGGCCTACCGCAACGGCGGCCGCTGCGTGGTCCTGGGTCGAGAAGATGTTGCAGCTCGCCCACCGCACTTCGGCACCGAGCGCAGTCAGCGTCTCGATCAACACGGCGGTCTGGATGGTCATGTGGAGCGAGCCCGAGATGCGGGCGCCGGCGAGCGGCTTGCTGGCGGCGTACTCCTTGCGGATCTCCATCAGGCCGGGCATCTCGTGCTCGGCAAGGATCATCTCCTTGCGGCCGAACGGGGCCAATGACAGATCTGCAACTCGAAAGTCTGTGTGCGCGGCGAATGTGGAAGCCATGAGATTCGGTCTCCTCCGGAATCGGTGACGGATGGAGCGAGCCGGGGCCTGCTGGCGCCGATCGAGTCAGCTCGCGCGAGAGTTGAGGATACCGCGACGGCCCGTCGATTGGGCGGTGTAGGCCGGAGCCGTCAGTCGGCGAGCACGACCGCGTACACGTCGAGCAGGTAGAGGTGTAGGTCGGAGCCGTCAGTCGGCGAGCACGACCGCGTACACGTCGAGCAGGTAGTCGACGTAGCCGGCGCGGTTGTAGATGCGCAGTTGGAACGGGTCCTGGGCATCGCCGCCATACCTCAACAAGGCGAGGTTGGGCACCGTGTCCCCCTCGACGATGTTGACGTTCGAGATCTTCGGTGGTGTGCCGGAGCCGGAGACGGGCGTCGGATACGCCGTCATGAACGAAGCAACCGGAGCCCAGGCGTACTGGCGCTGAAGATTGGTCGCCGTCAGGTTGCCGAGCAGACCCATCTGTGAGCCGACGGGATCGCCATTGATGTTGACATCTTGCACGAAGCTCTTGAAGCTCCAGTCCTCGGCGCGGCTCGGACCGAGCGGCTGTGCCAGGAATTCCTTCTCTCGGGTGTCGAACGCGCGGAACGGGGCGACCAGTGGAACGACCCGACCTGACCGGGTCGCGACGTCTGCGCCGTCGAGGAGATACCCCATCACGTCGACGACGAGGCGTATCTGCCCGTCGAGGTTGAAGAGGTTGATCGACCCATCCGGACCGACCGGCACGATCGCGAGGTTCGCCCTCACCTGACCGACCTGCAAGTTGACAGTACTCGTCGACGGCTTGGCACCGCTCGGGACGCGCTCGGGCAAGGCGGAAATGTAGGTCTGGCGACTGTTGGGGAACGTGTTGACGCCGGTGACGTTGACGACCACACCCTTGATGTTCGGATCGTTCGGGATCACCGGAACCGACGGCTTCGACGCATCCGCTGCACCCCAGATCGGAACCTTGGTCTGCGAGCGGGCCCCGAGCGTCTTGGCTCCGAACGCCGGCAGCTCGGAGTCGTAGGCGCGGATCGGGGCGATGGGCACCAGCCGCGACCCTCGATCGGTGTACTGGCTCGTCGAGAACCACCCTGAGATGTCGACCGCCACATCGGCACGGCCCGCTGCCTGCGGACTCACAAGCCGAATGGCCATCTTGCCGTCCTTGCCGGGTCGGATGATCGCGGTGTTGGGAACCGTGGAATTGGCGAGGAAGTTGACCACGCTGGTGGTGCCCTCGTCGGCGCCCGACGGGAACGCGCGCAGGTAGCCGAGCTGGGTCGGGGCGATCACGGTGATGTTGACGACGACCGCGAGCACGTTGTCGTCGAACCCGTCCTTGTCGGCATCGACGAACTGCGGCAGGCCACCTCGACCGACGACCGGAACGTCGAACGGCTTGCCGGCCGACAGACTGTTGGTCGGCTTGCGCCCGAGCGGGGCGACATCGATCGCGGGAACCCGCGAGTCGAAGATGCGCTGCGGTTCGACCGAATGGAATTCGCCGCCGGCACCCAGCGGGTCGCCGACGGCCTGCACGGACCGGTCGCTGCCGGGCGAGACCACCACGGCGGCCACCACAGCGGCCGCAACCACCGCAATCGTCAGAGCGGCGCGGGAGAAGGTATGTCGGGCTGTGCGGCTCACGGAGGTAGATCGTAACGCGTTCGTCATCTGAACGGTAAGCGCGGCGTCAGACTTCGAACGTCGGCGCGATCGCACGATCGGAGACGAGCGCTGAAAGTCGCTGGAACTCGGGGTCGTCGAGTTCGGTCGCCTCTTCGACGAGCATTACCGGAATGCCATCGCGAACCTCGTAGGTCCGACGCAGGCGCGGGTTGAACAGCACCTCTTCCGACTCGAGGTAGTAGAGCGGGCCCTTGTCCTGCGGGCAGGCAAGAATGGAGAGCAGGGCGGCATCGAGGCTCATGGCGTTCCTTCACGGGTGTTGGCCGATTCGTGTCGGCAGATCATGGTGGTGGCTGTTCTGACGGGTCAAGCGCTGGTGACGAGCGCCAGGATCTCGGCGACACGGCTGTCACACTCGTCACGGTCGCTTGCTTCGAGGTTGAGCCGCAGCAGCGGCTCGGTGTTGGACGGACGAAGATTGAACCACCACGTGCTGCAATCGACGCTGAGGCCGTCGAGACGATCCTGCGTTCGCGTCGCGAACGCTTCGCTCACGTGCTCGATGATGGCCGCCGGATCGTCGACTTGCGTGTTGATCTCGCCGCTCGCGGCATAACGCTCGAACGGCTTGCGCAGTACCGACAGGCCCTGGCCCGTCCGACTGAGTTCGTCGATGACGAGCATCGATGCGATCAGACCGCTGTCGGCGCGATAGTTCCTGGCGAAGTAGTAGTGGGCGGAATGCTCGCCACCGAACACGGCACCGGTCGCCGCCATCTCCTGCTTGATGAACGAATGCCCGACCTTGGTGCGCACGGGAATGCCCCCGTGCTCGATGATCGTCTCGGGAACCGAGCGGGAGCAGATCAAGTTGTGCAGGATCGTCGCGCCGGGATGGCTGCGCAACACGGCGGCCGCGAGCATCGCTGTCGTCGTCGAGCCGCTCATCCCGATCCCCTGCTCGTCGACCACGAACACTCGGTCGGCATCCCCGTCGAACGCCAGCCCGACGTCGAATTGGCCGCTCGCGACGCGGGCCCGGAGATCTCGCTGATTCGCGGGCTGCAGCGGATCGGCAGGATGATTGGGGAATGTGCCGTCGAGCTCGCCGTACATGACCTCGAGCTCGATCATCGGCAGGCGTTCGAACACCGCCGGGACGACGAGCCCGCCCATGCCGTTGGCGGTGTCGGCGACGATTCGCATCGGCCGGATCGCCTCGATGTCGACGAACGACAACACGTGCTCGACGAAGGCCGGCAACACGTCGAACGAACTCATCGAGCCGGCCGTCACGACGGAACGAGGGCCTCGGCCCTCGAGAACTTCGGAGGCGGTCGTGCGAATCGCGGCGAGCCCACTGTCGATGCCGACCGGGCGCGCTTCGGCGAGACAGAACTTGACACCGTTGTATTGAGCCGGGTTGTGGGACGCGGTGAACATGGCACCCGGGGCATCGAGCGATCCGGCCGCGTAGTACAGCATGTCGGTCGAGGCCATGCCGAGGTCGATGACATCGAGGCCCTGCTGCATGGCACCCCTGGCGAACTCGGCAACGAGTTGCTCACCGGATCGACGCATGTCCCGGGCGACGAGCACGCGATCCCCGCCGATGAAGTGGGCGTATGCGACACCGAGAGCGTGGGCGACCTCACCATTCAGCTGGTCGGGCACCGTGCCTCGGATGTCGTAGGCCTTGACGATCTCATCCAGTACAGACATAAGAGGTAAGCCAACCTACCCCGGAGGGGCGGGGGGTTCCGACCAATCACCACCGGACGGATCGGGACGCGGGGGAGATTCCTCGCCGTCCGTGGCCATTGGCTGCCGGTCGCTCGGCGCCGTCACCGCGTCGAAGCCGGGATCGTCGAGCGGATCGTCGAACAGCACTGAGCCGGTGGTCCTGGGCGGAACCGGAACGTCGATGTCGTCGTCCGACGCGGAGCCACGGGCGAACGACACCGGGACCTCGGCGAGATGCTTCACGTCGCCTCGGTACCGCCAGAACACGCACAGCGCGATCCCGGCGAGCGTCAGCAGGATGGTGATCCAGTCGACATTCGTGCGGCCGTAGTCGAGTTCGACGTGGTTCGCAGTGGGAACCACGACCATCATGTTGGGACCGATCCGGTACGGACCATCCGCGCCGGTCGCGTTCCAGTTGGGGAAGTAGCTGACCCGCACCAACACCGGCACGTTGACCTGATCGACGTCGAACGAGAACGATTCCTGCTGGATGTCGACGTTCGAGACGACGACGGGCGCCAGAGCGACCGGCTCGATCGCCTCGACCGGGGTGACGATGTCGACTCGTCGACCCGGCTCGCCGGGCTGCCCCTCCCGCCGCGACAGATCGACCTGGACGGACACCCGCTGCCAATTGTCGGGGCCGTCATCTGCGGGCATCGCGACCCATTCGCCCGGATTCTGGAACCAGCTGGTGCCGAGTTCGAGATTTCGTTCGCGTCCGTCACCGGAGCGATGACGCACGACGACCGGTTGTGTCGTCAGGGGCACCACGACATCGGAGTTCTGGACCAGATAGATGTCCCACGGACCTGATGACGTGATGTACGACAGCTCGGGCTGGGCGGCGGACTCGGCCTTCGCCTCGGGGGTCCTCAGCATCACGTATCGGACACCGAGATCCTGCAGATGACGCACCCCGATGCTCGCGTCGTTGTCGACATAGCGCAGCTCGCGTACCGGGTTCGACGACTGCTTCGACATCGCCGCCGCGCTCAAGAAATGATACGGCGTCGTGCCGCTGGCCTCGAAGAACAGTCCCTCCATCGAACCGATGCATCCGTCGGTCCAGAACGGCAGCAGCATCAGCGCCATCGTCGTGCCGTAGTTGCCGTTGTCGCCGTTGTTCTCCCACAGCGCGCGGCCGCATCCCAGCGATTGATCGTCCCCGATCCTGGCCATCGCGTTGACCACGCCGTAGTACTCCGTGTAGTACTGATCGCGACCCTCGTAGCCCTTGAAGTTGTAGCGAGCCCAACCATCGCCCTGTGCGTCGGCGTTGGTGCTGGTGGCCTTGAACGGGCCCCACGAGTAGACCTGGGTGCCGCCATCGACCTGCTGATACCCGTCGAACGGCAAGGTCTGGAACATGAATCCGAGCACGATCAGCACGCCGGTCGCCGATACCCCGGCGATCGCGGTGCTCGCCCACACCGACGGTTCTGCCAGTGCTCGGCGATCGCGGGCGGCGTTCCACAAGAGGCTGAGCACCTCGACCGCACCCACCATCATCAACAGGTAGCGGATCAGATAGACGAACGGCAACAGGCGGGGATTCCAGAGCAACCCGATCACCGGCAGGCTGTCGCGCGACAGGTAGACCCCGGCCACGAAGATCAGACCGATCACGCCGAGCGCCGCGCCGTTCAGATGACGGCGGACGATGCTCATGACGAACCCGATCACCGCGAGCGTGGTGATCACCATGTCGAGCGGCGCGGTCAGTGGGAAGAACATCGCCCACCAGTCCTCGCGGGCGCCGTACTTCATGTCGGTCATGTAGGCGTGGTTGAGCAGGAACGGACCGGCCCACCACATGATCAACAGCACGCTCGTGAGGCCGACCGTGACCGAGTAGATGATCCGGGTGCGATCGATCCAGATGAGGCAGAACACGAGCGCCGCCGTCGCGACGAAGATCAGCACGATGCCGTGGGAGACGCAGGCCGCCGCGATCAACACCGATGCCCACACCCGGTACTTGCCGGTGCGCAGTCCTGCCGCGAGCACACCGAGCGCCAGCACGCCGAGCGACAACGCGATCGAGAACGAGAACTCGCCGGCCATCGTGGATTTGAGATTGCCACCGTAGATGCTGAAGCTCTCGTCGAGGACGAACGCCAGCCCGGCGAACGCGAACAACTCGGGCAGTGGATAACGGAACTTCGCCAACCGACCGAACGCCCAACACGACGCCGGCAACGTGACGATGCCGAGCACCGCCACCAGCTTCATGGCGACCCCGTACGGCAACACCAGGTCGACCAGCAGGATGCCGAGCGCCGGCAACACCATGTAGAAGCGATAGGCCGGCATGCCTGCGTACCAATCCATCGTCCAACCGTTCAGCCGGAACGAGCCGAGCAGATGGTCACGCAGGAACGCCGGGCCCCAGACGTGGGCCCCGAAGTCACCACCCGTCGGTGTGGTGTCGTCGAACACCAGATCACGACCCGGGAACGGGCTGAGATGGACGACATTGAGCATCACGCCGGTCGTGACGGCCAGCGAGACCACCGTGACGATGTACCTGACGAGGCGCTGAGTCGTCCACGGCCGGTTGACCCACTCGGTCGGTCGTCGCACCAGGCGCTGCCCGAATCGCATGATCGACGAGGGTTCGCCATTGGTTGCGGCAGGCACGGCCTCGCCGGGACCGGATGCGCCCGAGCGATCCGAGGCGAGTGCCTCCTCGACCTCCGGGAAGGCGCTGTCGAACCAGGATTCGAAGTCGTCGGGGTGCGCGTCGGCCTCGTGGCCCGCCGCCTGAGCGGCGTCAGAACCGTCGACCGACGCGGTCGGGTCGGTTCCGGTGCCCCGTTCGTCGTCGGGGGCGTCGCTGGGATCGTCGATGGAGTCGGTCATGAAGTGCTCATCATCTTGTCAGTTCGTCGACACGTGCTTTCGTCACCACATGGTCGCCGGTCATCGGTGCGAGAGCACGATGATGATTCCGGTGGCGTTGAACGCGGCATGGGCCATGATCGACGGGCCGACCCGGTTGGTGAGCAGTACGCCGGCGCCGAAGACCAGGCCGGCGACGAACAATCCCGGGTACTCGACCGGGCTGAGATGGACGAGCGAGAACCACAGCGCCGTGAACGCCAACGCCGGCCCAGCGCCGACGACGGTCGCCATCGAACGTTGCAGCAGGCCCCGGTAGACGAGCTCCTCGACGATCGGTGCGCCGACGACGACGATCAGAACGAGCAAGATCGTCGAGAACCCCGTCGCCTTGTCGGCGAGGTCCTGAGCACGTCGTTCGAGCTCTTCCGACGAGAACGTGTCAGGCCACAAGCTCCGCAGCGGGACGTAGACCAGCGGGACCAGAGCCAGCTGCGTCACCACCCCGACCGGGAGTCCGATGAGGTCGATTGGTCGAAAGCTCACCCCGAGATCGGCGAGCAGATCTCCGGTCCCGAATTTTCTGCTGACGATCACCAGCGAGACGAGGAACACCGCCCAGGTGCCCAGCGCCACCACCAGGAGCTGAGGAATGGTGAGGTCGTCGTTCAGTCCCGCACCGAGCAGGGTGATCAGCAGTGGAGCAGCGACGAGAGAGCCGACCACCCAACCGATCGCCCAGGTACCTGCTGCAGGAACGAACGGGATCACCGCCTGACCGGTCGAACGTTTCGTCGGGCCGCCCACCCCTTCGTCGGAGATCACGGGCGCGCAGGGTAGCGGGTCAGACAGCGATCAGCGTGGGCTGCGCCGGCTGCCGTCGATCGCGCACCTGCCAGCCCTTGGGCGCCGTGAGCCGACCGGCGTGCCGAACGCACATGTCGTAGGCGTGCGGATCGCGTTCGGGTGCGAGCACATCGAGCCAGACCTGGGCATGGGAGTACTGATACGTCAGCGTCACCGCTGCCGATTCGCTACAGCCGGACCGCGAGCACTGCCTCATCACGTCGGATACCGTAGATCGGGTCACGGGGTACGTGGTGGACCCCGGCCGCGCCGACCACGGTGTGGTCGGCCTGCCCTGCACGAACTGGGGATCGCTGTGCGCTGGCATCGGCGACAGGGTCCCGTAGCATGGTTGCATGGACAACCTGCCTCCTCCGCCGCCACCCCCGCCCCCGGGGCGCGGCCGGCCGGCCGGCCCCCCTCCCGGCAAGGACCGTCGCCCCACACCGACCGATGGCGAAGGTCGCCCCACACCGACGTGGATGCGTCGATGGATGCCGTGGGTGGCCATCGGGATCTTCTTGTCGATCTTTCTCGTGCAACCACTGCTGTCAGGCAGCCAGGGCGACGAGATCACGTATACCGACTTCATGAGCCGAGTCAACTCGGGGGAGGTGTCGACGGTCGAGATCGAAAACGGCTCGCTGAAGATCACGGGCGAGTTCAACGACGGCACCAAGTTCCAGACGACTGGCGGTGGCGACTCCGGCCTGGTCAGCGACGATGTCGAGGCGATCAGGGCCAAGGGCGTCTCGATCGACTTCACCTCGCCGAGCAACAACTGGCTGCTCAGCATGGTGGGGCTGTTGCTCCCCGTTCTGTTGATCATCGGCTTCTTCGTGTGGCTGCAACGTCGCGCACAAGGCCAGATGGGCAATGTGATGTCGATCGGTCGCAGCAGGGCCAAGGCCTACTCCACCGACCAGCCTTCGACGACCTTCGCTGACATCGCCGGCTACGACGGCGTCAAGCAAGAGATCAACGAGGTGGTCGACTTCCTGCGTATGCCCGAGCGCTTCCGCGAGATCGGCGCCCGCGTGCCCAAGGGCATCCTGCTCGTCGGGCCTCCCGGTACCGGCAAGACGCTGTTCGCCCGAGCGGTCGCCGGTGAGGCCGGCGTCGGGTTCCTGTCGGTCACCGGATCCGATTTCATGGAGATGTTCGTCGGTGTCGGAGCCAGCCGTGTACGCGACCTGTTCCAGCAGGCGCGCCGCATGGGCAAGGCGATCATCTTCATCGACGAGATCGACTCGATCGGCCGCAAACGGGGAGCAGGTCTCGGTGGCGGTCACGACGAGCGCGAGCAGACGCTCAACCAGATGCTCTCCGAGATGGACGGGTTCGAGACGAGCGAGGGCATCGTGATCATGGCGGCGACCAACCGCCCCGACATCCTCGACCCCGCGCTGCTGCGACCCGGGCGGTTCGACCGCACCATCGTCGTGCCGCTGCCCGAGTACGACGAGCGCAAGGCGATCCTCGTCGTGCACAGCCGCGACAAGCGGATGGGCCCCGACGTCGACCTCGACACGATGGCTCGCGCCACCCCTGGTATGGCCGGCGCCGATCTCGCCAATCTCGTGAACGAGGCGGCGTTGATCGCCGTACGACGCGGCTCGAAACAGATCGAACGGATCGACTTCGAGAACGCACGCGACCGTGTCGTCCTGGGCGCTCAGCGCGAGTCGCTGATCATGAATGCCGAAGAGAAGAAGGCGACCGCCTACCACGAGGGAGGTCATGCCCTCCTGTCGGTGGTGCTCCCCCATGGCGACCCACTCCACAAGGTCACGATCCTGCCGCGCGGCATGGCGCTCGGAGTCACCTGGAGCCTGCCTCAAGAGCGCCACACCTACTCGAGGGAGTACTTCGAGGACACGATCTGCAAGGCGATGGGTGGACGGGTTGCCGAGAAATTGGTGTTCGGCCACCTCAACTCGGGGGCCGCCAACGACCTCGAGCAGGCCACGGGTATCGCCCGTCGCATGGTGCGTGAATGGGGCATGAGCGATGCCGTCGGCCCCATGGCCTGGCACAGCCAGCAGCAGGTCTTTCTGGGTGAAGACCTCATGTCACAAGGACGCGAGTACAGCGACGACACGGCGAGATTGCTCGACGAGGAGATCGGCAAGATCCTCCACGGGCAGGAAGCTCGTGCGCACGAACTGCTGGTCAAGTACCGCAGGGGCCTCGAGTTGATCGCCGAGGCGTTGCTCGAACACGAGACGATCGACGGCCCCGCAGTGGCCAAGCTGATCCAGAATGGCCTCGACGAGGCGGGCGTCACCGAGCACTTCGAGGCCAACGTCCTCGGAATCCCCGACTGATCCTCGCTCGTGTGGGGCCGAGTGGTTCGCCTGGCCCCACACGAGAAGAGAACGCTCAGGGGTGCTCGTGGCGGTCGCAGCCGCCAGAGCGATCGATCGAACCGGGGTTCCTGGCATTGGCGACAGCGGCCCACAGGTCGGTGGCCGTGACGGGACCGAGGAATCCGGCATGCACGACGCCTTCGGCGTCGGCGACCACGAGGCACGGAACGGCATCGATCCCATAGCGCTCGTGGAGGTCTCGGCGACCCTGGAAGGTCGCCGTCTCGACCGCCACGTCGGCGCTGCGCATCACCTCGGCCTTGCGGACGACATCGGCACAGGTCGAACAGGATTCGGAGGTGAACACCGCGACCAGCCAGCCTTCACCGTCGAAGTCACTGCGATCGAGCTGTGAGGGCAGTTCACCCCGCGTCTGCGTCGGCGGATCCGCTCGACGCCTGCGACGCACGGCGGTCGACGCGACGGCGGCCAGCGCGACGATGGCGAGAGCGAGCAGTAGGCGTTCCATCTCGCCTGATTTCTACCAGCAGGTCAGCCGGCCGGCACCGCCCAGGCAGATGATCGCGTGTCGCCGCGACCCGTCGGGTACGACCGCTCGACGAACACCCGGTTCGACGATTCGACGACCAACTGACGGCCGAGAAGGATCGGATCGGTGAGATCGATCACGACGAACGAGGCCGGTGCGAGTGGAACATCCACGAGGCCGGCGACCGGCACCGGGCCGGAGGTGCCGACCGCCAGCACCGATACGACACCCGCCGCGTTGTCGGCGTTGTACACGATCAATGCTTCGGAGGCGGGCTCGGTCGGGGCCGCCGCGAGATACCAGGTCGTCGCGACGTAGAGATCCTGTCGCGGTGTCGCTCCGGCGATCACGGCGGTGGCGACGTCGTCGCCGACGGTGCGGGTGACCGCTCGTTCGACCACGATCGATGACTCGGCGGTCGAAGTGGCGAGGACGGTGGCGTGCCGACCCTCGGGAAGGTCCGACAGGGGGCCAGGGTCGAAGGTGACGACCTCGCGCGAGGGCACCACGATCGGTTCGACCGTGATCGGCGTGGTGATGCCGAGGAAGATCACGTCGACTTCGACCTGATCGGCCGTCGGGTTGTAGATCGAGAACCGTTCGCTGACACCGGGGCCCTTGTCCCCGTCGACGAACCACCACTGGTCTCGCAGCGCCGGCGACGCCAAGGTGACCTGGGTTCCCAACCGTCCTCCGCCGAGGAACCGTTGTGACCGTCCCACGACGATCCTGCCTCTGGATGCCTCGACGGTGACGGCCAGGATCGGTTCGCTCTGGGCCCCGGCGCCAGGCGCTCCGAGATCGACGACCCGGATGCTCTTGGCCGGCACGGTGAGCCCCCGGTAGGACGTCGGCCGACGCGATCCGTCGCGGGTGGCGAACTCGAGGTTGACGACGACGGTCTGCTCGTACGGATTCGTGAGCACGATCTGGTCGAGGCTGCCGTCGACGGTGAACCCGTCGGCCAGGTACCACGTATCGGAGGTGGTGTTCGAGCATGGGGCAACACTGTTGCCGGAGGGATGGAAGGCTTGCTGTTCGACGACCGCACCGCCACCCTCGATCTCGATCACTGCACCGACCATCGTGCTGGGGAGCGTGGCATCGAGATCCACCGTCGCCGAGGACCAGGCGTCCACCGTGAGTTCGAGCCGCTGGGTCTGTTGCTGATCGTTGATCACCAGGATGGTGCCGACGAGTTGTTCCCCGAGCCGATCGGCGATCACGATCGCACCCTCGACCCCGTCGACACCCGTGGCCGGGACCCCAGGGCAGAACCAGGTCTCGGTCAGGCCCGTGGGCGGCGGAGCCTGGGGCATCCAACCGCTCGCCGACACGCTGAATGTCGGCGCCACCGGCTCGATCGGA
Organism: Acidimicrobiaceae bacterium; assembly: GCA_024641005.1. Lineage (GTDB taxonomy): Bacteria > Actinomycetota > Acidimicrobiia > Acidimicrobiales > Ilumatobacteraceae > Ilumatobacter. The sequence continues at coordinate 16,625 of JAHEDX010000020.1, read as the reverse complement.
TTTCGGACCGCGAAGACGAGCGCCGCCAGCGAGACGACCAAGAGTGCCAATGCGGGGAGCCGACGCCTCACGACTCACCTTCCCACTCGGGATCATCATCGATTCCGTCAGCGTCCACTGCCGGCTCGTCGATCTCGGGGACATCGACACTTGCGACGAGTGACGCCAGCCCGACAGGGTCGATGCCGCGTTCGCTCGGCGGCACCATCTCGTCGCCGACGCGTAGGTCGGGTTCTGGCGAGGAGAATCCTGCCGGGCCATCGTCGGGCAGCCACTCCTCGGCCCCATCGCGTTCGGTCACCGGCGAAACCAGCGCCTCGCCGATCACGCCGCCCGGCAGCGGCCCGGCGTCATTCAGATCGATCAGCGTCTCGTCATGGGTGGACGTGAGCCGGCGGCGCCCGAACGGTGACCGGGCGCCGGCAGCAACGACGAGGAGTGCGATCCACAGCGTCATCTGCGACGCCAACCACCACCCGCGGCTGCGATCTCGCTGGTAGGACAGCATGCCCGTGCCCGGCTGATCGATATCGAACGCGGTGGTGAGACCGAAGCCCGTACGGGGTGCCAGTTCGACGCCGTCGACCGACAGGCGCAATCGGTCGTCGCGGGGGATCGCCAGATGGACCACACCAGGGGCGACCTCATTGGCCGCCGTCGGCTCACCCTTGTCGGCGCCGACCATCGACGGCACGGCCCCACTGAGGTCGGACCGTGCGATCGTCTGCTCACCAGCCAGCCGGGAGACCTCCGCCGCTTCGCCGGTCAGCTGCGCCCCCACCGGGAACCACGCCTGGTTGACGTAGATCTCCAAGGAAGGTGGGCCGTAGATCGAACCGATATCGAGTTGATTCTCGAATGCGGCCAAGAGCCCATCAGCCAAGGGCAACGGATCGTCGACGGTCGAGACGGCCCCGTCGGTCTTCGGGACCACGACATATCTGATGCCCAGCGGGGCGAGAATCCGACCTGCGCGCAGGGTCGCCCCGTCGGCAACGAGCTGCAACGCGTTCGCGACCTCGTCGTCAGCGCGGCTGTGTGGCACCCAGAACCGGTCGGTGAACTCGAGGGTCCCGGCGTCGGCGACGGCATAGGCAATGCCGTCGGCGAACTCACGTGCCGGCACCGGGAGCACCCGAGGATCACCGACGTACAGGACGCGGTAATCCCCCGCCTCGGGCTCGACGGGGAGTTGAGCCGCCAGAAGCCTGGGCATCGGCGTGTGCGGGGTGTGCCACGAGCCGTCCCCGATCGCGAGCACCGCCGGAACGAGTCCCACCACGATGGCAGCGTTGGCGAGCAGGCCGAGGGGCTGGCGCCAGCCGAATCCGCGACCCAGTACATCAGACCCGAATCCCCCGGCGATCGAGGCGCCACCCAGCGCGAGTCCCAGTGCGATCGGCACCGCCAGCAGCGAGGGGCGCGGTAGGGCGATCCCGGCGGCGCCGCGTTCGGACAGGATCAGCAGCGCACCGAACACCACGACGAGCGCGGTCGCCCGAATGCTCCAGGTCAGTCGCCAGGCACGGGTGATCGCCACGGCCGCCAACCACGGCAGGTACAACGCCACGGCGAGCACGGCGAAGCGATCGCCGGTCGGAGACAGTGACGCGATCTCGTGGAGGGAACGTCCGGTCGAACCTGCGTGACCGACGCCCATCATGTCGGCCCACGACCAGTCGAGCGACCAGGGGAGGTTCAACACCGCAGCGAACACGACGGACACCACGGTGCAACCTGCGAGCCACGCGGCGACCCGCAACGAGCCGGCGGCGAGCAACGTCGCGGCCGCGACGAGCAGGCCTGCGACCGCCCACAACACGATGACCGCGGGCACGAACGCGGTGGTGACGGCGAGAACGAGGATCAGGAACGAGAGTGCTCGGAGCCTCAGGCGGAGGGGAACCTGCGCGATTCCGTCGGTGAGATCGAGTTGCGCCGCGGCGGGATCAGCGGTCTCGATGCCTGCAGCACGACGGAGGAGGTACAGCATCCACGGCAACGCTGCGAACCAGGCGAGTGCCGACCACTCTCCGTGGCTCAGCAGGCCGGGGACGAGTGGTGTACCGACATAGATCACCATCCCGGCGATGCGGGCACGGTTGACGGGGAAGACCGTGCACAGCCGCCAGGCTCCGAGGGCCCCCAACAGATAGAGACCGACGATCGAGACGGTGAGCAGGAGGCTCATCCGGAACAAGGTCATCACGCTGCCCACGGCGAGCAATGCGAATCCGGTCGGCAACGCAGCGGTCGATCCGAACGAGCGGCCGTCGAAACTCCCGCGGTACTCCCCCCACAGATCGGCAGGACTCGACGGGAACGGCAAGAACTCTCCGACGCTGGGCACCGAGTCCTGGATGAATCGTCGGCTGCCGATCAGGATCGCGAGCACCACGATGAACCATGCGAGAACAGGTCCGAACGATGCCTCGCGCCAACGTTTGACGGTGCTGTCGGCCCCGACGAACGTCGTCGTCTCCTTGCCGCGCAGATACGAGGTCAATCGCGAACTGCCACGATCCTGGAGCCCGAGCACCTCTCGTTCGTGCACGACACGCTGGCCGCGGATCGCCCGGCGTCGGGAGATGATCGACCCAGTGCGAGGAATCAGACCACCGAGCGCGCGCAGAGATGCCAACGCCTCGCCGAACCGGCCGGTGAAGAGCCCGATCACGAGTTCGACCATCGTGAGAAGCACCAGTTGGATCGAGCGCCCCAGCAGGCGCGATCCGCCGGTGAGCGTGGCCAGCGATCGCATCCGATGACGGCTGCGGAGCATTCGGTGATTGAGATCGGGGCGTCGATCGGCAAGCCGCTCGCGATGCCGCGCTGCAGCATCTGGCGCCACGACGACACGAGCCCCGGTGAGGTGGGCTCGCCAACACAGATCGACGTCCTCACCGTGGAACGAGATGGCCGGATCGAATCCACCGAGAGCACGGAACAGGTCGGCCCTCACGAGCAGACACGCTGACGGCAGGACAAAGACGTCGCGGACTGCGTCGTGCTGTTCCTGGTCGAACTCGCCGGGGTCGACGACGGGATCGACCTCGCCGAAGCGGTCGAGGCCGAGTCCGACATGTTGCAGCAGGCGCGGTTGGTCCCAATCCACGAGTTTGGGCCCGACGATGCCGGCGTTCGAGCGGAACAGCTCTTCGACCATCACCCGCACGGCATCGGGGGCGAGCGCGATGTCGTCATGGCACAGCAGGAACAGCCCGTTGTCGCCCTCGACGAGGCGAAGCACCTCGTTCACCGAGGGACCGAACCCGACATTGCCGCTGAGCGGCCGCACGAACGCCGCCGGCACGAATGCGCGGATGCGTGCCGTGACATCGGCGATGTCGTCATCGTCACGGCCGGCAACGAGGAACAGCGACCGGAGGTTCGCGTAGTCCTGTGCAGCGAGGCTGTCGAGCGTCTCGTCGAACCAGTCGCCCGGCTCGTGCACGACCATCACGGACACGACCGACGGTACGAGTTGGGGGTCGGTCTCCACGATGCACCGAGGCTAGTGCCCCTGCCGCGACTCCGGGCGGCGCTCGGCCGAATCATCCGTCGACGTCACCGATCGGCTGGGACGCGATACCGCCGGGTCGGCAACTCCAGGACGGGTGTGACAACCGTCCTGCCACGAGTGCTTGCAATTGCTAGCATTTACCGACACACTTGCAAACACCGAGCCCGGCGTCGCCGGCACCACAGAACGGAGCAACCCGTGTTCAACCTGAACGACCTGAAGAATTTCGACCTCAAGCAGCTGGACCCGACCAAACTGGACCTCACCCGCCTCGACGTCCGCAACATCGACCTCCCCAAGTTCGACATGTCGAAGTTCGAAGCCGCACAACTGCCGAGCTTTGATTTCGCCAAGCTCGAATTGCCCATCGAGGTCACCCGAATCGCTGGGTTCGCCCGCGACGCCGCCTACGTCGGCGTCGGCGCCGTGGTCGTCACGGCAAAGAAGGCCGACGAGCGTCGCCGCGAACTGACCGATCAGGTCACCGCCCAGGTCCGCAAGCTCGTCGAGGCCGCTGCCTGACGATCTGACGTCATCCACCCGGTACGCGGGCGCGCGGAACCTGTGCGCCGCTGCGATCGCTGCCGGATGACGAAGCCCATTCCACCGCCCGTCCTGCGCGAGCGCTGGGTCGACGGGTAGCCTCGACACTCTCGTGTCCTCGCCTGCCAACCCAGCGCTCCGGCGTGTTCCACTTCCAGAGGGCACCCTGCCCGTCGGCCTTGCGCTGCTCGTGGCCGGAACCGCCACCTATGCCTTTTTCCGGGTCGGCACGCTCGCCCTCGGTGGCAAGGAGGAGTTCGCCCCGATCGTCGCGATGTGGTTCGCCACGTTCTCGCTGGCACCCGGCTTCTTCCTCCCGCTCGAGCAAGAACTCGGCCGAGCGCTGTCCCACAGAAAAGCGAACGGCCAGGGTGGTCTTCCCGTGGTACGGCGCGTGGTCGTGCTGGGCGGGGTCATCACGTCGACCGTGCTGATCGTGATCCTGCTGGCGAGCCCGCTGATCACGTCCAACTACTTCGACGGCGATTGGTGGATGCTCGCGGCGCTGGCGACGGCATTCGTGGCGTACGCCCCCGCCCACCTCGCCCGAGGCATCTGCGCCGGCACCGGCCGATTCCGCGCCTATGCCGTCGTCATGGGTTCGGACGGCGTGATCCGTATCGCGGCATGCATCGTGCTCGCCACGATCGGTATCAACTCGCCGGGCCCGTACGGCTTCGCCGTGGCGCTGTCCCCGCTGGTCGCCGTGGTAGCGGTCGGGTACCGCGGGCAGCTCACCACCGAACCGGGCCCGGATGCGGCGTGGAGTGAGGTAACCCAGAACCTCGGCTGGCTGTTGATCGGCACACTGTTCGCCGCGGCCTTGCTGAATGCGGGGCCCGTCGCCGCCAACCTGCTCTCCGGCGACACCCCCGCCGAGAAAGAAGCAATCGTGCGGTTTGGGTACGGGGTGTTGCTCGCCCGTATTCCCTTGTTCATGTTCCAGGCGGTCCAGGCAGCTCTGCTCCCCCGGCTGTCCCGCCTCGCCGCACGCGGCGAACTCGACGAGTTCCGCCTGGGCCTGCGCCGACTCATGCAGCTCGTCGTTGCGGTCGGGGTGATCGGCACGACCGGCGCGTTCCTGCTGGGACCGATCGTGATCGAGAAGGTGTACGACGCCGAGTTGGGCGGACGGACACTGGCGATGCTCGCCATGTCGAGCGCGATCTACATGGCGGGGCTGGCGACCGCCCAGGCCGTGATCGCACTCCGCGGTCACGCACTCGTCGCGCTCGGTTGGGGCGTCGGCGTCATCGCCTTCGTGCTCGGCACCTGGCTCTCGAGTGACCAGCTGTTCCGACGCATCGAGATCGGACTCGTGATCTCGAGCGCCGCCGCACTCTGCTGCTTCGCAGCGGCACTGCGCTACAAGCTGCGCAACGGCGTCGAGCCCACGCCCGGTTCGGTGATGGACGCCCTCACCGAGATGCCGTTCGAGGGTTGAGCGAATCGCCTGACTCTGGCCGGCGGGTCGACGCGGTGCGAAGCGCGCCGGCGTAGCTACAGCGCGATACCGGCCTTCTTGGCCTCGATCTCGAGATCGTTCTGCACCATCATGCTCACGAGCGCCGGGAAGTCGACCTCGGGCTGCCAACCGAGCTCGGTGCGAGCCTTCGTGGCGTCACCGATGAGCAGGTCGACTTCTGCCGGCCGGAAGAACTTCGGGTCCTGGCGCACGTAGTCAGTCCAGTTGTCTATCCCCACCTCGGCGAACGCTCGTTGGACGAGATCCTCGATGGAATGAGTCTCACCCGTAGCGATCACGAAGTCGTCGGGTTGATCCTGTTGCAGCATCATCCACATCGCCTTGACGTAGTCGCCCGCATATCCCCAGTCACGCTTCGAATCGAGATTGCCCAGCACCAGCTCGTGTTGCAGGCCGAGCTTGATCCTGGCGACTGCATTGGTGACCTTGCGGGTGACGAACTCGATGCCGCGCCGAGGACCCTCGTGGTTGAACAGGATGCCCGAGCAGGCGAACAGGTCGTAGCTCTCGCGATAGTTGACGACGATGTCGTGCCCGAACACCTTGGCGCATCCGTACGGGCTGCGTGGATGGAACGGGGTGGCCTCGTTCTGAGGCGTCTCGCGTACCTTGCCGAACATCTCGGACGACGAAGCCTGGTAGAAGCGGATCGGGTTGTTCTGGCTGCCGCCGATCATGCGGATCGCTTCGAGCATGCGCAGCACCCCCAGGCCGGTGATGTTGGCGGTGAGTTCGGCCTGATTGAAACTGAGAGCGACGAAGCTGATCGCACCGAGGTTGTACACCTCGTCGGGCTGTGACACCTCGAGTGCTGCGACCAGCGAAGGCAGATCGGCGAGATCGCCCGGAATCGTCTCGATGAACGGCATCTCCTCGACCAGCGCCGCGATGCGCGGATTGCTCTGACCCTTGACCATCCCGTAGACGTCGTAGCCCTTGTCGTGCAGGAACTGTGCCAAGTGCTGACCGTCCTGGCCGGTGATTCCCGTGATGAACGCGCGTGGCACCTTGCAGATCTCCTCATTGTGTGGAACGGGGCGAGTCTACGAGGCGACCCTGGTTCCCGTGCCCATCGTGGATGCCGCCGAGCGATCGGGGGCATACATCCACCGAGCGACCGGATCCGTCGGCTGCTGCGCTGTCTGCTGATCCATGAAAACGTCGACCGAGTACCGTGGTCTGCGCCGACTGCAGACCATAGGAACCACAATGACCACCACCCCCCTCCGTCTCGCCGTCGACACCGGCCCGCTCTACGGCCATCGAACCGGTGTCGCCGTGGCCGTCGACGGCATGCTGCACGCCCTCGGGCGGCGCGATGACATCGCCCTCGCCCCCTACCTCACGAGCTTTCGCTCGCGACCCCAGGCCGGCCACCGCCGGTTGCCGCTGCCCGGCGTGATCGCTTCACATGTCTGGTCGAGATTCGATCATCCGTATGCCGACCGGTGGCTGGGTGAGGTCGATCTCGTGCACGGCACCAACTACGTGGCACCGCCGTCGCGCCGTGCGACGGTGATCTCGGTGTACGACTGCTGGTTTCTCGCACACCCGGACCTGGCCACGCCCGTAGTGCGGCGAGCGGGATCGGTGCTGCGTCGCGCCGTCGCTCGCGGAGCCTGGATCCACACCAGTTCCGACGCCACCTCCCAGGCCGCACGGACGCTGCTCGAGACCGACAGGGTGGTCACCGTCCACCTCGGCCCTCCACCGGCATGGGCACCCGGCGGCGATCCACGCCAACCCCCTCTCGCCGCAGCCTTCGCCGGGCGGCCGTTCGTCGTGGCGGTCGCCACCGAGGAGCGTCGCAAAGCCCTGCCGCTGCTCGTGCAGGCGTTCGGGCTGTTCGCGGCCGGCGACCCCGACTGTCACCTCGTCCTGGCCGGGGCGCCCGGCAACGAGACAGCGGCGATCACCGCTGCGATCGAATCGCTGGATCCGACGAGCCGGGCGCGCGTGCACCGACTCGGGCCGATCGACGACGACACGAAGCACTGGCTGCTGCGACACGCCGCTGCACTCGCCTATCCCAGCCTCGACGAGGGATTCGGTTTCCCGATCCTCGAATCCCAGTCGGTCGGCACCCCGGTCGTCGCGAGCCGGGCGGGTGCCATACCCGAGATCGCCGGATCCGCCGCGGTGCTGGTCGACGAGCCCGACCCAGAAGCGTTCGCTGCCGGAATCCGCCGCGTCCTCTCCGGGGGCGTCGAACGGCTCGGGCTCATCGAGGCGGGCTACCGGAACGTCGGGCGATTCTCGTGGGATGCCACGGCGGCCGGTCTCGTCGAGCTGTACCGGCGAGCACAGGAAGAGCGGCCATGAATGTCAGCGTGCTGAGCGGCGGCGTCGGTGCAGCACGCTTCCTGCGAGGGCTTCTGGCCGCTGTGCCCGCCGAAACGGTCACAGCGATCGTGAACACCGGCGACGACACCTCGCTGCACGGCCTCGCGATCTCGCCCGATCTCGACACGATCACCTACACGCTGGCGGAGGCGATCGACCCCGAACGCGGCTGGGGCCTGGCCGGTGAAACGTGGAACGCCATGGAGGCGCTGCAGCGCTACGCGCAGGTTCGTCCGCCCGGTTCGTCGGCAGCACCGACATGGTTCAATCTCGGCGACCGCGATCTGGCGACACATTTCTATCGAACGGCACGGCTGGCCGAAGGTGCCACGCTGACCGATGTCACGGCCGAGATCACCCACGCTTGGGGCCTCGGACTCACCGTCGTCCCGATGACCGACGATCGCTTCCGTACCGTGGTCACACTCGCCGAGAACGGCGAACGGGTGTCGTTCCAGGACTATTTCGTGCGTCTCCGACACGATGTCGCCGTGGCCGAAGTGCAGTTCGAACAAGACGGTGCTCTACCGACCCCACAGGCACTCGCCGGACTCACCGAGGCTGACGTGATCGTGGTCGCTCCTTCGAATCCTCTCGTGTCGATCGGCCCGATCCGAGCGTTGCCGCACGTCGACGAGTTCCTCGGCAACCGTCGCGACAGCGTCGTCGCCGTGTCACCGATCGTCGGCGGTGCAGCCCTGAAGGGCCCGGCCGACCGAATGCTCAGCGAACTGGGCATGGAGCCGTCGGTGGTCGGCGTTGCGCGCTTGTACGCCCCGATCGCCGCCGCACTGGTGGTCGACCCGGTCGACGCCCACCTTGCGGATCGCGTCGAGAGGACAGGGATGCGGTGCATCGTCGAACCGTCCGTGATGTCGGATCTGGAGCGGGCACGCGCCCTTGCGGTCGCCTGCATCGCGACCGTTCGCACGCCCTGACGATCAACGCATCTGGGTGAGTCCGTCGGTCAGCGTCGTCCACGATGACCACGACAGGTGGATGCGGGCGCGGATCGGCGACACTGCGAATCTCGCTATCTCGTCGGGTCCGGACTGACGGAACTGCGGCTCTTGCCCCGAAGATCCGGCGATGGCACTCCACAGGTCGCGCAAACTGGTCTGTTCGCCGGTCCCGACATTGACGACGAGCCCGCTGCCACGTTCGCCCGCACGGACGATCGCATCGACCGCGTCGTCGACGAACAGGAAATCACGGGTCTGGCGCCCGTCTCCGGTGATCACCGGCGCGGCGCGTGCGGCCGCGGCGGCCTGGAATGCCGCAACGACACCTCCATCTGCCCGCTGCCGCGGGCCGTAGACCGACGACAGGGCCAGCGCTGTGAACTCGACGGCGTCGAGCTCGCGGTAGGCGACGAGGAGGTCGACCGTGGCCCGCGCGATCACGCCACGCACACCCCGCGGTTCGAGCGGGGCCTCCTTGAGCGGCAGGTCCCGGCTCGCCGGCCGCCCGTACAGCGACGTCGCCGGCAACGTGACGACCACCTTCGGCACCCGATGAACCCGCGCCGCATCGAGCACCGCCATGGTGGTACAGAACGCGTCGGCGAGTTGTCGAGCGGTCGGCTCACCACGAGGAATCGCAGCGAGGTGATAGAGCACCTCGGGCGTTCGCATCCCGATCAGCGATGCACACTCGCTACTGGCAGCGTCGAGGTGATGGATCTTGATCGTGCCACCCACCGAGCGGGCGTCCGACAGGTTCGCGAGGCCTCCGGTCGACAGGTTGTCGACCACATCGACGGAACATCCGTCGGCGAGCAGGCGATCGACCAGATGTGAACCGATGAACCCAGCCCCGCCGATCACCATCGCGTTCGTCACGACCCCATCATGGCCGCGCCGACCCCTCGATGAGGTTCATCGGGCGAGGTCAGGCGGGTGGAGGAAGCCGCTGACCGCTCACGACGGAGCCGGCCGGCACCGAATGATCGGCCCCGACCACGCAATGATCGACCGTCGAACCCGCCCCGACGTGGCCGGCGACGATCGAGTCGCGAACATCGGCAGCAGCATCGACACGCGCGCCGGGCAACAGAACCGATCCCGTGATCGTGGCCCCGGCGGCGACGACCGCCCCTTCGGAAACGACCGACTCGACGACCGTCGCATCGGGAGACACCGAGGCGGACGACGAGGTACCGCTCGACGCCTCACCCCTCACGCCTCGAACCAGGTCGAGGTTGGCCTGCAGAAACTGATCGGGGCGACCGGTGTCGATCCAATAATCGGACGTGGAAACTCCGGCCAGTCGACGGTCGGCGACGAGATCGGGGAAGACCGCTCGCTCGACCGACATCGGAACGTCGAACGGGATGAGATCGAGCACCGATGCTTCCATCACGTAGGTGCCTGCGTTGATCAGATTGGACTCGGTCTCACCCGGTTGGGGCTTTTCGACGAACCGCTCCACCACACCGTCGTCGCCCAGCTCTACGACACCGAACGCTGAGGGATCCTCGACGGGCGTGAGATGGATCGTGGCGGTAGCTCCGATCCGGCGGTGTTCGCGCAACAGGAAGGTCACATCGAGATCGGTCATGATGTCGCCGTTGACGACCACGAAGGTGTCGTCGATGCCGACAGATCGGGCTGCAAAGGCGATCGCTCCGGCCGTGTCGAGCGGTTGAGGCTCGACCGCGTAGTGCACTCGCAGGTCGCCATGTCGATCACCGGTGAACGCAGCAGCGAACGGTTCGGGTTTGAAACCGAGCGCCAGCACCACGTCGGTGACACCAGCCGCCGCGAGCCCCTCGACGAGCCGCACGATCATCGGTCGATGCACGACCGGCAACATCGGTTTGGGAATGTGGTCGGTCAGCGGCCGGAGCCGAGTTCCGAATCCTCCCACGAGGACGACGGCGAACATCAGCCGCCGGTGGTCGTCGGTGCGTCCGTCTGGTCGGGAACCGTCGCATCGGGCGTCGTGTCGCCGGTGGCGGTGGTGCCGACCGGCACCGAGCCACCCTGCAGCAGATCCTCGGGGCGAATCTGGGTCGTATCGACGGCACCGAGCTGCGGGAGGTTCTGCGCCCACGGCGGCATCGACTGGTCGGTGCCCTTGGAGGTGTAGTAGATCCCGAACACCATGCCGTCATTGTCGACGTGGACCTGATCCATGTTGGCGATGTACCGCTTGCCACCGTCGGTGTCGGTGAACGAACCCCAGGCGATGACCGAGAGCTCGGCGTCTTCACCGTTGCACTTGGTCTCACCCTCGACGTACTCGGCCAACGGGTCGAAGTTCGTCGACGGGAAGTCTGGGTTCGCTGCCAACGCCGAATCCGACGAGAAGGTCAACGAGTCATCGGTGAGCACGACGTCGTAGGAGTCGAGGAACACCCCCAGCGTGGCGCGGCGACCGACCGCAGCCGCCGTGTACGGATGCCAGTGGATGACCCCGTCGTCGTGACTGTGGATGCCAGTACGCAGGAAGTTCGTGTTGGTGAACTGCCCCTGGGCGTTGCGTTCTTCGAGGTTGCCCTCGAGCTGGTACCAACTGTCACACAGGTAGAACCCGTACGCGGCGTGCCAGTGGTCGTTGATCGTCGGCGGCGACGAGTCGGCGGACGGGAGCGACTGGCGGCTGTAGACGATGAGTGCCAAACCCAGGATCAATGTGGCAGCGACCGCGATCGGAAAGACAGCGCCGCCCTGGAAGCGGATCTTCTGGCCCTTGCCCTTCTGAGCGAGTTTGGCGGCCTTCTTGGTCGACGAGGAGCTACTTGCCACGTCGGGCAGGCTATCGGAGGGATCGCCGCATCCCCAGGCACGCCCGATGGCGGCTCATTCGGCGACAATTGCGGCAATGAGCTGGTCGTACGCGGCCCCGACCGCTGCCGGCGACGCTTCCGACACCACCCAATCACGTCCCGACCGACCGAGCCGGGCCGCCCGCTGGGGATCGTCGACGAGCGACCGGATCGCGGCGGTGAAGGCAGCGGCGTCACCCGGCGGCACGCTGATCCCGGCGCCGGCCGCGGCCAGCAATCTGGGGATCTCGGTGCCGGGGTCGATCGAGGCCACGACCGGCCGAGCGACTGCCAGGCTCGAGTAGGTCTTCGACGGAACGCTGACATCGCCAAGTCCGGCCCGCAGGGGCACGACGTGGATGTCGCCGGTGGCGAGCACCTCGGCAAGGCGTCGGATCGGCTGATACCCGACGAATCTCACGTTGTCCAGCCCGGCGGCATCAGCCTCGAGCGACGACCGGGCAGCCCCGTCACCATTGACGACGAAGGTGATCTCGGGACAGTCGCGGGCGGCCTGCACCACGAGGTCGAGCGATTGGGAGAACCCCACATTTCCCGCGTACAGCACGACCGGACCTTCGCCGATGCCGAGTTCGTCGCGATATGCGGTCATGCGGTCGGCCGGGCGCAAGGCATCGGTGTCGACGAAGTTGGGGATGACGTGCACCCGGTGTCGCAGCGACGGTGGCATCTTCGCCGCGACATTCGCACGCAGGTCTTCACTCAGCACGGTCACGGCGCGGGCATGCCGATAACTCGATCGTTCGAGCCAACGAGCGACGGCGATCACGCGTCGATCGCTGATCGCTCCGGTTCGCACCGCAGCGTCCGGAAACACATCCTGGATGTTGAACACCAATCTGGCCCGCCGCGCCAGACCGACGGTCCATCCCGTCACACCGAGGGTCAGCGGCGGCGACATCGCGAGCACGACATCGGCCTTTCGGAACCATCCACCGGCGCGGATCCCTGCGACCCCGGCAAGGATCGAGAAACCGATGAACCCCGCCGCCCTCCTGACGAGATTGCTCTTGTCGTCTCCGGGGAACGGATGGATACGCGTCACGCTTCCCCAGGCGGTCTGCTCGGTCTGCATCCAACGACCCGCCCAACCGGGTTCGATTCGGTGCTCGCGGTACCAGGGCAGCGCGCTCACGACATGGAGTTCGTGATCGAGTTGGCCGAGCTCGCGGACGATGCGGGTCATCACCGTGCCCGTAGGAGCGGTGTCGGGTTCGAAATGGGGGCACAGGACGATGATCTTCATCAGCTCGACGCCTGACGGTAGGCAGCGACGAGCGCCGCACCGGAGATCTCGGGGGTGAAGTCACGGCGCCGCACGCGCCCCAACCCGACCAACTCTGCTCGCCGATCGAGTGCCTCGCTCACCCCGGCGGCCCACGCTCGTGGGCCGGCGTCGTCGACAATGACCGCAGCAGGGCCGACGACCTCGACGACCGCCTCGGCACGGCTGCACACGACCGGTGTGTCGAGCACCATCGCCTCGACCAGGGGCGCGCCGAACCCTTCGTACTCACTGGGAAAGACCATCGCCGCGGCGGCCGAAATCAACGCATCGCGATCAGCGACCGGCACCCGCCCTGTGCGCACCACGCGATCCTCCTGACCGCTCGCTGCGATCGCGCGGCGGACGGCGGCCTCGGCGGAGCCTTCACCGCCGACCAGCACCACGACGATCTCGGAGTCGAGGTGAGCGAGCATCTCGATGAGCACGGCGTGCCCCTTGTGCGGATGGGTGATCGCCGGGTACACGACGAAGGGGCGTCGGCCGACGCCGTATCGAGCCAGGGTGGCCTCGACCTCGATCTCGGGGGGCTTGGCGAGTTCTGGTACGCCATGCGGCACGACGACGACCTTGCGGGCATCGGCATCGAATGCATCGATCACCGTCCGCTTGACATACGCGGACGGAACGGTCACGACCTCGGCGCGACGTACCGAGCGCGGCATCATGCGATCGAGATACGAATGTCGACCGCGACCGAAGTGCTCGGGATAGCTGAGGTATTGCAGATCGTGCACCGTCAACACCACCGGTCGGCGCCCGATCAACGGGGCGGTACCACCACCGTGGTGCACCACGTCGGCCGATCGTGTCTGCGCCGCGAGCCAGGTGTGCTCGGCGAGGATTCGAGTCGAGCGACGGTCACGACGCAGGGGCACGGCGACCGAACGGAACCTGGCAGCGAGCGCCGGATGGGCCGCTACCAATCCTGACTGGCAGTAGATGGTCGGCTCGATCGACGGGTCGTCGGGGATGCCCGACAACTGTCGTACCAGGTACTCCTCGGAGCCTCCGACGCGCCCGGGCGCCAGCCAGGTCAAGTTGACGGCGACCTGGAGCGAACCGGTCATCGGACGACCTCTCGATAGACAGCGAGCGTCGCCTCGGCAGTAGCGACCCAGGAGAAACCCGCCGCGCGGGCCTTCGCCAGGGTCGACCACGGGGCAGGGTCGGCGAGAGCGAGCGTCAGTCCGTCGGCGATCGAGTCCACGTCGCTCGGGTCGATCAGTACAGCTGCGCCACCCGCGACCTCCTCGGTCGCAGTTCCCCGGCTGGTGACCACCGCTGCCCCGTGCGACATGGCTTCGAGCACGGGCAGGCCGAACCCCTCTTCGATGCTTGGGTAGGCGAACACCGTCGCAGCGGAGTACAGCGGGGCCAGATCGGCCTGCGGTACGAATCCGAGAAACCGGCAGTCGAGCCCAACGGTCGACGGAGCCGAACCCCAACCGGTGGCACCGGCGACGACCAACGGAATCCGATCGTCGAGCCGACCGACCGCAGCCGCCAATCGATCGAGGTTCTTGCGGGGTTCGACGGTTCCGACGAACAGCACGAATCGGTCCGGTAGGCGATGTGCAACGCGCACCCGTTCGATATCGCCGAGGTCGACATCGATCTGGTCGACCCCCCACGGCACGACCCGAAGTCGGCTGGGATCGAACCCCAGCTCGGCGAGATCGGCCGCTGTCACGGCACTCGGACAAATGACCAGATCCGCAGCACGACAACGCTCGAGCCCTGCACTCATGACGCGCACCCCGTGACGGCTGAAGCGTTCGGGCGCGTGCACGAAGGCCACGTCGTGGACCGTGACCACCTGCGGCGCTCGCGTTCCAGCGGGGATCGCCGTCGTCGAGTGGCACACATCCACCGGACCGGTGGCACGCTCGACGCGCGGGAGGCCCCAACGGTTCCATGCCTCGTACAGCAGGGGCCGTGCGATCGGGAGCTGCCGAACGGGAACGGTCGGCTCATAGGGAGGGGCAGGGGCACGACGATGCCGGCCGGCCACGCCGACGATGTCCACGTCGGGTCGAGCGTCGAGCTCGGAGGCGACACGCAGGGCGGCCGCCGAGGTGCCGCCGGGAACGTCGTGCCAACACTGCTCGAGGGTGTAGGCGACACGCAGCGGCTCCGGCACCGCTCCATCATGCCCGCCGAACAGGCCGGGACGAACGACCCTGATTCGAAGACCTCGATCGGGGTACCGTCGAATCGTGGTTGGTTTCGTCTCCGGCCTCGTGGCTGTTGCACCACCCGACGACGTGCTCGACGAGCTCGGGGACGATCGTGTCCTCGGGCGCCTCGGTGTCGCGCTGGCCATCGGTCTGCTCGTCGGATTGCAGCGACAGTTCGCCAAACAGGGCGTCGGCGCCGACCTGTTCGCCGGCGCACGGTCGTTCGCACTGATCGGCCTGAGCGGAGGACTGGGCGCACTCCTCGCCGACCGGTTCGACAGTGTCGGGGTGTTCACCGGCACATTGCTCGTGGTCGGCGCAGTGATCGCGATCGGGCGCATCGCCAATACGGGTGACGGATCGCACGGCGTGACCACCGAGTTGGCAGCGATCGTCACGTTCCTCGCCGGGGCACTGGCAGGGATCGGCGAACTCACCCTGGCCGCAGCCGTCTCCGTTGCGACGACAGCGCTGCTGGCCGCCAAGCCGTACACCCGGAGCTTCGTCGCTCATCTCGATCGGCAGGACGTCGAGGCGACGGTCCAGTTCGCCGTGTTGGTGGTGCTGGTGTTGCCGGTGCTGCCACGCGACCCGATCGGGCAGGCGCCATTCGACGCAGCCAGCCCATTCAAGATCGGACTCATGGTCGTGTTCATCCTGGGCTTGTCGTTCCTGGGATACGTGCTCATCAAGATCATCGGAGCGCGTCGCGGCATCGGGCTGACCGGGATCCTGGGAGGGCTCGTTTCGTCGACTGCGGTCACCCTCACGATGAGTGAGCGGAGCAAGTCGAGCGCTGGGCTGCTGCGGGCGCTCGCGACGGCGATCCTGCTCGCGTGGGCGATCATGTACGGCCGAGTCCTCGTCGAGGTCGGAGTCGTGAACCCCGGGTTGCTCCGTCACGTCGTCCTGCCGATCGGCATCGGCGGCCTGTGCACGGCGACGTGGGCACTGTTCGTCTCATTGCGGCGCAAGGACGTGGGTGACGGCGGCCACGGCGAAGAGCGGTTCTCGAACCCCTTCAGTCTCGGTCCGGCGATCCAGTTCGGGTTGCTGTACGGCGTGGTCCTGATCGGTTCGAAAGCGCTCTCGATGTGGCTGGGCGAAACTGGCGTCTATGCCGGCGCCCTCGTGTCCGGGGTCGCCGACGTCGATGCGATCACGCTGTCGATGGCAGAACTGAGTCGAGGCAACGGCGAACTGTCGAACTCGACCGCATCGACGGCGATCGTGCTCGCCGCCGCATCGAACACCCTCGTGAAGGGAGCGCTGGTGTGGACCATCAGCACGCCGACACTTCGTCGGATGGTGCTACCGGCAGCGGTCGCAGCGGTGGCCACGTCGTTGACGCTCGCCATGCTGACCTGACCTGACCTGACCTGACCTGACCTGATGAGGGGTCACCCGATCGCGATCCCGGCGGCGACAGCGGGCTCGCGGTACGCCATTGCCAACGTCGCTGTCGTCTCGTGAGC
>JAHEDX010000075.1 GCA_024641005.1 Acidimicrobiaceae bacterium | reverse complement strand
GGACGCCTGAACCCAACGTGGCCTGACAGACAGCGTCCGAGACGATCGTTTCTCCTGCGCCGGCAAGGCCCATGATCCTCGCCGCAATATTGATCGAGATTCCCGACACGTCCTCGCCGCGAACATCCACGTCGCCGACGTGAACCCCCGCCCGGATCGCCATGCTTCGCGAGGCCAGCTCGTGTCGGATCGATTCGGCGGTCTCGAGCGCAGCGGTCCCCGACGGCAGCAGCGCCAACACACCGTCGCCAGTGAACTTCACCACACGACCTCCGTGATGGGTGACGCAGCGGCCGACGACCCGATCGTGGATGTCGAGCAACTCGCTCCAGTGCTGGTCACCCGCCTCGACCGCTCGCTCGGTCGAGGCGACGAGATCCGTGAACAAGATGGCGGTCAGAAGACGTCGAGGAGCGAGACCCGTCGGCGCACCGGTCACGAACTGGGCGATCTCGGCAACGAGCGGGTCGACATCACCGGCGATCGGATAGACATCGGCACCTGGGACCTCGACCAAGCTCGCGCCGGGAATCTCAGCGGCGACCTGGAGCGCGGATCCGTCGATCTCCATGCTGTCCCGGTTGCGAAGCACGAGCGTCCGCACCGTTATCCCAGGTGGGGTCAGCGGGGCTCGATGGCTGAGCATGTGACTCCAGATGCGCCCTGCGGTGGCCGGACTCGCCCCACTGCGCCCCGCCCGCGCCATCCAGTCCCAGAAGTCGGGATCGTTCGCCCGGCTGGGGAACGCCCGCTTCTCAATCGAACGCCCCGACACTCCGTCTTCCCCGTGCGAGTCGACCCACTTGGCCAGGCCCGTGGTGAAACGCATCGGGTTGATCAGCACCATCGACCCGAAGAGGTCCGGGCGCATCGATACGGCCTGTCGGGCCACCCCCGTCCCGTCCCACGCCACCACGACAGGATGCTCCAATTCGGCAGATTCGACGACCGCACAGAGATCCTCCGCCCACTGCTCTTGCGCGCTTCGAGACCAGTCGGTCATGGGGTCCGACAACCCGACGCCGCGTTTGTCGAAGACCACGAGACGTCCGAGCGCCGCGAGACCGGCCATGAACCGAGACGCCACCCGATCCTCCGCCAGCATCTCGAACGGGAACATCGCGCCCGAAAACATCACCACATCGACACCGCCGGCAGTTGCGCCGGTCATCACTCGGTAGGCGATGTGGTGATCATCAGCCCGTGCGTAGGAAATCTCGTTCACCGCGCCATCCCCCTTCCTGCGACTACGTGTCACGGGACACTACGTTCAGCGTGCCCGAGGCTCAGGATCAGGGTCGGGACCGCTCAGCGGTCGCCGTTCCGTCGGGCTGGCCGTAGTGTCAACCGGCAGCAGCGGTGGCTTCGGCCGCAGCTGCGAGGTTCTCCAGGGTCGTCTCGATACCTGCCTGGGTGTGGGGCTTGCGCTCGGCGACGCCCGACACCTTTGCGGACAACCCCTTGGACCAATTGGGCCGACGATCGGACCATGATTCGGTCACCCTGCAACCGCCGTCGGTCGGCTCGAAGTCGTACGCCCACTCGGCGATCGGAATCCCCATCGCGGACGTCTTGAACGACAACCGCTTCCCGGGCTCGACGTCGACCAGTGTCGCCACCGCCTTCCACTTCTTGGCACCGTTTCGATTGACACCTTGGAACTTTGCGCCGGGCTGTGGACCCGTCGCCCCTTTCAGCCACTTGCCGCCTTCGTTCTCGGGCGACCACTCGCCCATCCGCGTCAGATCGGCCACCATCGACCACACCTGGCCTGCTGGTGCAGCGATCTCACGGGTCACGGACACGTCGGCGGTCATGTGCGGAACGTACCAGATCGCCGTCGCTCGACGGCCCAACCCGAACGGCGGGCTGCCATCACCTGTCGTCGGCCACGGATCGTCGTGAACGGGCGGCTTGGCGGCGGCGTTCGAGAGCCTTGGGATGCACCCAACCGAGGCCGACCCATCTGGTGTCGAGACGTCCACCGACCGGGTGCCGATAGGTCACCGCCGGTTTGGCTGGCGGGCCGGTCGGAGGATTCGGCCGGCCACACGGGTCGAGCACTCGGCCCTGCCAGTCGGTGAACACCACGCCACCGAGATCGTCTGCGTTGCCGACCACGCCGAGCCTGCCCTGGTGATGCATCCGGTGATGTTTGGGACAGAGACAGATCAGATTCGACGTGTCGGTCGAGCCGCCCTCGAGCCAGTGGACGATGTGATGCACCTCGACGAATCGTTCGTGACTGCAACCGGGCACGCGGCAACCCCGGTCGCGTCGCTCGACGACCCGACGAGTGCGGTCTGGCACGATGCGTTGCGAACGACCGACGTTGAACGGCACCCCCTCGCGCTCCCACACGGGCTGCACGTGACCGTCGCACAGCACGTGCTCGCGCACCGTGGCGGGCAGCTTCCACCCGGTCGTGGTGGTGGTGCCGCCCGACGCCGCATCGAGATGAACCCAGATCTTGAAGCGATCGCGACGCGAGGGCGAGGTGATCGCGTCGAGCGAGCGTTGGCACACCTCGACCAGCGCGTCGGCCCACGTGGCATCGACCTGACCGCGTTCGAACAAGGAGTCCTTGGCCTCGGTCATGGCGGCCTCGACGATGCCGCCCCGGTCGACGGAGAGTTCGCCGTTGATCCGCCATCGGCCCGCCTCGGTGGTGCCGGTGGCGATCCGATCGCGATCGTCGGCCGACGGTTCGGGTGGTTGGGCGTCGGGATCGGGCTCGAAGAACTCGGAGCGCATCGTGCGTCGCAACTGTTGCACCGTGGCGGCTCTCGCGAAATCGACCACCAGTTCGTCGGCCCAGGCAGGCGCACGCATCACCGCCGCGACCTGGTCGACGGCGAGCTCACCACGATCGAAGGCTGCGCACACCATGGGGAACTCGACCCGCCGTCGCGCGATCCGCACGATCTCACGAGCGCGGCCGAGGGAGAGCCCGCTCTGCCACGCCAACCATTGTGCGGGCGAATGGATGCCTTCACCCTGCCACTCGTCGTCGACGAGAGCACGTTCGACGATCCGCGACAGGCGGGCGTGTTGCACATTGAGCACGCCCGCCACGTCGGCCAGAACGCTCTCGACGTCGACGGGATGTCGTGCAACCGCGTCCCCGATATCGGTGGGGTTCGTGGAAGGTAGACCCGACATATGATGATCGTACACATGTTCGATGCAAAGTGCAACAGTCCAGCGTATGGGTACTAGCGATAGCTGGACGGCGGCGATCTCCCGAGGCGATCCGGCGGCCCCGTCGGCACGCCTGTCCACACTGCCGTAGCCCTGGTGGACACTTTTCTGAGCCGCTCGGCGCTCAGGAATCGCAGGACCGGAACCACTCCCCGAGCCGAGCAAACCCCTCCGCCAGCGAGACCGCCGGTGTCCAGTGCAAGGCCGCTCTGGTATCGCGTTGGTCGAACCAATGAGCGGTCGAGAGTTGCTCGGCCAGGAAGCTGGTCATCGGCGGATCTTCGGTGCGCCCGGTGCGATCCCAGAACCGCTCGACGAGCGACCCCCCTCCCTTGGCGACCGACACCGGCACGTGACGAGGTGACCACTCGAGTCCGGCGGCGGCGATCATCCGTGCGACCAGTTCGTGCACGGTGCGTGGCTCACCGTTGGACACGACGAACGCACGACCTCCCAGCTCATCGCATCGGTCGAGTGCTGCGACCAGGGCATCGGCGGCGTTGTCGACATAGGTCGTGTCGATCAACGCCGTTCCAGAACCCACGAGCGCCAACCTCCCCTGGCGTGCCCGCTCGATGATGCGGCCGACGAGTTGGGTGTCGCCGGGGCCCCACACGAGGTGAGGGCGAATCGCCACGATCGGCATCTCCGCCGAAGAGGCGGCCAACGCGTGCCGTTCGGCGATCGCCTTGCTCGTCGCGTAGTGCCCCCGGGTCGACGAGGGATCGGCGGGTTCCGCACCGGCGCCGACGAGAGCGGCGCCGGCGTGAGCGACGGCCGGTGACGACACGTGGACGAACACGCCTACACCGGCGCGCCCGGCACCTTCGATCAGCAGCGCTGTGCCCGTCACATTGGTGCGCTCGTACTCGGGCCAGGCCCCGGTCACCCCGACCTTTGCGGCGAGGTGCACCACTGCGTCCTGGCCGTCGCACGCCCGGTCGATGGTGGCCGCGTCCGACACCGAACCGAGCACCTCGTTCACCCTCGTCTCCCCTGTCGGAGATCCCGTCGGGTTGCGCTGCAGCGTCGTCACCTCGTCGCCGCGAGCGAGCAGTCGCGCCACGGTGTGTCGACCGATCATGCTCGACG
Organism: Acidimicrobiaceae bacterium; assembly: GCA_024641005.1. Taxonomy (GTDB): domain Bacteria; phylum Actinomycetota; class Acidimicrobiia; order Acidimicrobiales; family Ilumatobacteraceae; genus Ilumatobacter. The sequence continues at coordinate 13,774 of JAHEDX010000075.1, read as the reverse complement.
CGCCCGTGACCAGGATCTTCACAGCTTGCGGAGTCTCCCGCCCGCCAGCGCCGCGCTCGCCCAGCCGGCGACGCGGGTGCGATCGATCTTGGAGTTGTGCCGACGGTCGACGGGAAGCGCCGGCACCTCGAACACCGCCGAGATGTCGACCCCGACGACGGCCGCTCGAACAGCGTCGACGATGTCGAGTGCAGCCGACCTGGGTGACCGTGGGGCCGACACCGGCTGGATCACAGCGACGATCCGCTGGAGACCGGGGGGGCCGACCCCGACGACCGCCGCCGAGGCGACCCCTTCGAGCCCCTCGATCGCCTGCTCGATCCGAACGGGGGTGACGGGTCCGTCCGGCGTCGAGATCACATGGCTGACGCGCCCTCCGATCCACAGTTGCCCGAGTTCGTCGAGATGCCCGACGTCGCCCGTCGAATGCCAACCGTCGGGTTGTGAGGCGGCGAACTCGGTGTGCCACAAGCGGTCGTAGCCCGAGCGGGCGTGCGGCGCCCGCACCACCACCTCGCCGACGAGACCCGGCTCGCCGGTGAGTTCTCCGGTCGCTCTTCCCAGCGCGTCGAGCACCCTGATCTGCACGTCGACGTCGACCAGCGGAAATCCGACGCACACCCCGTCGCCTCCGACAGCGGCGTCGATCCCCGCCAGACTGATACTCGCCACCGGCAGGCACTCGGTCATGCCGTAGGGCGTGTGGGCCGTGGCGTTGGGGAACAGCTCGGCCGCAGCACGCAACAACGACGGCCGCACCGGAGCTCCCGCCGAGAGCAACAGGCGGACCGCAGAGAATGCTGCCCGGTGCTCGGCCGTCAGTTCCGTAGCCGTTCGAACGACGTTGGCGAGCGCTGCGGGCGAGGCGAACACCATGGTGGCGTCGGCAGCGACCGCGGCATCGCCGAGTGCCCGCGCCGTCAGCGTGCCCGGCGCGGCGACATCCATGTCGGGGACGACCGACGAGATACCGATCGCCGGGCCGTACAGGGCGAACGGAGCAAACGCAGCGACGAGTCGATCATCGGTGGTGATGTCGTACAGCTTCGTCAACGCATCGCGCTGCGCCTCGAGTTGCCCGTGCGAGTAGACGACCCCCTTCGACGGCCCGGTCGATCCCGACGTGAAGACGACGGCGGCCACGTCCTCGGGTGTCGGCGGCGCCGGAAGATGGCCCGGCGCGGAACGCAACTCCGACAGATCGCCGATGACGCGCAACACCTTGCGCTGTGTCGCCGGCATCGGACCTGTACAGATACGACGTCCCGGCCATCGCAGCGTTCGCGCGGCGGCGAGCGCCTTGGGTATGCCGATCAGATACGCAGGATCGGCCGCTTTGATCGCGGCGCTGATGCCCGACGGGCCGAGACCGGAATCGATCAGCACGATCACCGCGCCGGCGCGCCAACACGCGTACAACGAAACGGCGAGGTCGACGCCTGGCGGCACCATCAGCGCGACCCGGTCACCGGGCGACACGCCTGCACCGGCGAGACCGGCAGCAGTCGTTTCGACCGATCCGGCGAACTGTGAGAACGAGATGCTCCCGGCAAGGCCGGTCGACTCGGCGACGGCGAGTTGATCGCCGAGCTCGCCGTGCGTCTCGAGCAGCGTCGAGGAACGATGCTCCGCCGGCACGGGCGCCGAGCCCCGACCGAGCACGCCGAGCCAGTCGACGATTGCGCCCACCGCGTCGACATCTTCGGACACGAAGTGTCCCGCGCCGGGATAGCGATGGACCTTGGCGTGAGGGAGCCGATGCTCGAGATCATGCAGGTAGCGATCGGAGAAGACCTTGTCCTTCGATCCCCACAGCAACAGCGTCGGGACGTCGCTCAGCAGACCGAGCCCCGCGGCGATGCCATCGAGGGCTGCTGCGCTGGGGTGATCGGGGTCGAGCGGAATGTCGGCGACGAACTCAGCGATCGCAGCGCGCCGATCGGCGGTGAGATACGGCGCCAGGAAGCCGCGCCGCACTTCCGCGACCGGTCGCGGGTGTGACATCTCGAGCGCGCCACGGATGAACGACGCCGTCTTCACGGTGACGTTCTGCAGCATCGGGCGAGACCTGGTCAACCGAATCAGACCCGGGGCCGGCGAGCCCTCCGGTTGGTGCACGGCGGTGTTCATCAGCACGACGCCGGCGAGCTGGCCGAGATGGCGTTGCGCCCAACCGAGCGAGATCGGTCCACCCCAGTCGTGTGCGACCGTGACGATCTGGCCGTCGAGACCCAACTCGTCGGTCAGCTCACACAGGTCGTCGACGCGGGTGGGCAATCTGCGTAGTCGCCCACTGCGCTCGGAGAAGCCCATCTCGAGCTGATCGACGGCGATCACACGAACGCCGACCGGGGCCCGGCGCACCAGGTTGCGGAACAGATACGACCACGACGGATTGCCGTGGACACACAACAACGTCAGGTGTGCGTCGTCGACCTGATTGTCGAGCACATGCCAGGTGCGACCGACACCGTCGGTGCGCGGCACATGCACCAATCGCGACCATGCGGGGTCGAGACCGTCGAGACCGTCCGATGGTGTGCTCGCGGCCGCTGCGTGCGGCGCAGTTACCACCGAAGTTCGATGACGCCGGCGTTGAGACCGGAACCGATCCCGAGACAGAGCACCGAGTCACCCGGCGACAGCGTGTCGGCGACCGATGCCAGCGTGATCGGGATCGCCGCAGGACCGATGTTGCCGTAGAACGGGAACGTCTTGGGAACACGGTCGGCGTCGATGCCGAGTACATCGAGCATTGCGTTGGTGTGCACCTCGGAGACCTGATGGAAGATGTAGCGGTCGCGGCCACCCCACGTATCGCCGGCACCGGCGTCGTCCCACGCCAGCTTCGCCAACTCGGTTCCGGCGTCGAGCAGACCCCTCGTGTCGGTGGTCATCCGCTCGAGCGAACCGACACAGAGCTCGTGATGCTGGGTCGCGGCGTGGAAGAACCCCCGGAGTACCTGGTGGCTACCGGGGTTCTCGGAATGCCGGCCGAGCACTGCGGCTGCCGAACCCGAACCCAGGGTGAGTGATGCGAAGTTGGCGATGATGTCGGCCAGACCCTCGCCGTTCTCGTTGAGGTGGTTGATCGTGTTGTCGTAGATCTCGCGTGTGCCCTCGCCGTCGACGATCAGGGCGTAGTCGATCTGGCCGGCGTCGATCATGACACCCGCCAGGTGCATCGCGTTCACGAAGCCGAGGCACGCGTTGACGAGGTCGAAGTTGAGGCAGGTCGACTCGAGGCCGAGGGCATCGTGCACGGTGACGGCACTCGACGGTTCGAGGCGTGCACGGCAGACGCTGGTGTCGATCAGTAACCCGATCTTCGACCGGTCGATGCCCGATGCGGCGATCGCCTTCTCGCCGGCCAGTGCGGCCGCGTCGGTGAACGACACGTCGTCGGGCCACTGGCGACGTTCGCGAATGCCGGCGAGACCCTCGAGCAGACCGGGCTTGCCGTCGGTGCGTTCGTAAAAAGGTGCGAGGCGCTCGTCGACGGAAGCCGACGAGATCACGAGCGGTGCTTCGCAGGCCTCTAACGAGACGATGGCGACGTCATCGAAGCTGAAGTTGGCGTTCTTGGTCATGGTGTCCTGCAAAGTCTGCTAGTCGTTTCGGCCACACCCTATTCGCACTCGGGCCCCAACGGGCCGTGATGTCGACGAAACCCATGTGGCGTACGGGTGACCGGTGGCACCGCCTGGCTCACGCGCGCATGGAGTGCTCCGCCGGGTCGCCCGTAGCCAGGTCGAGCGGTTTCATCGGATCTTCATGCCGACCACACGCTCTGCTCGACGGCCGTCTGGGCACATGGAGTGTGCAAGGACACGACGACCGGGTCGGTTCGAGGCTTCGCTTCCAGAGACCGGCCCCTGACACGGAAAGGAACGCCATGAAGAGGACGTTGATCACACTTATCGCTGCCGGAACCTTGGCGGTGCCGGCAGGACTCGCACTCGCCCAGAACGACACCACTCAGCCGAGCACACCAACTCCCACCATGCAGGAGCAGGAGCGGGCTCGTGAGCGGGTCGGCCAGCAGGTGCAGGTGACCGAGCGCACGCAAGAGCGTGCCCAGCTCCACCTCCAGGACGGAACGGGTGACGGCACCCCCGATCAGATCCAGGACCGCATGCAGGACGGAAGCTGCGACTTCGCAGCCGACATGGTCAGGGATCGTGACCACCTCCAGGACGGAACGGGTGACGGCATCCCCGATCAGATCCAGGACCGCCTGCAGGACGGAAGCTGCGACAGCGACTGCGACGGCACCCCCGATCAGGACCAGACCCACGACCGGCTCCAAGACGGATCCGGCGATGGCACACCGGACATGATCAGGGACCGTGACCAGGTTCACGTCGTGAGCTGAACGTGTGATGGCTCTGGCTGCCACCTCAGTCGAACTTCAACCGCCGCTCGAACATTGTCCGGGCGGCGGTTGTCGTCGTGGCCGCTCGCGAACCGCTGGGAGGGCGAGCGTTCCCGAGTCGGCCGCTGCGGGACGGGCCGCTGCTCAGGCGGCGCCCTCGCCGGCCACACTTTCGCTGTGGCACTCGTCTCGTGACCTTCCACACCCACGTCGGCCCCCCGTACCATGAGTGTCGTGCCACGCGAACGGATCTTGGTCGTCGACGACGAGTCCAGCATCCGCGACCTGGTCGGCGCCTACCTGCGCAAGGAGGGCTTCGATGTCGACGAGGCGCGGGACGGGGAAACAGCCCTCGAACGGTTCCACCAGAACCCCCACGATCTGGTGGTGCTCGACCTCCGATTGCCCGGCATCGACGGATTCGACGTCTTGCGCGAGATCAGGCGCAACTCGACCGTATACGTGATCTTGTTGTCTGCACGTTCGGAAGAGACCGACAAACTCGTCGGTCTCGAACTCGGCGCCGACGACTACATCACCAAACCCTTCAGCCCACGCGAGCTCGTGGCCCGGGTGCGGGCCGTGCTCCGCCGCCCGCGCGATGACGGCGCCGACCCCGCCGGCCTGATGAGGTTCGATGGACTCACCGTCGATGTCGATCGACACGAGGTGCGCGTCGATGAGCGACCCGTCGAGCTGACGAACCTCGAGTTCGAGCTGCTCACCGCGATGGCCGACGCACCCGGGCGCGTGTTCACACGTCGCCAGCTGATCGAACGCATCTGGGGTTGGGACTTCTACGGCGACGAACGCCTCGTCGACGTGCACGTACGCAATCTGCGCAAGGCGCTCGGCGACACCGTCGACGAACCCCGGTTCATCGCAACGGTGCGGGGCGTCGGATACAAGGTGATGGCCTCGCCATGAGTGTGTTGCACTGGCCCCGGCGGTTGCGGACCCGTTTGTTCGTGTCCTACGTCGTCGTGATACTCACCGGATCGATCGCGATGATGCTCATCGGAACGGTCGTGACCAAGCGTGTCTACGAAGGACGTATCGGCGGGTTCGGATCGGGACACGGGCGCGGCCCACAGGCGACCGAGGCAGAGTTGCAGACCGCGCTCGATCAGTCGTTGTGGCCGGCGTTGTTGATCGGTGCCGCGGTGGCACTGGTCGCCGCAGCGATCGTTGCGTGGATCGTCGGCCGCCGGTTGTTGCGCCCGATCGACGACCTGCGGATGGCCGCCCGTCGCATGGCCGACGGCAACTATGCCGAACCGGTCGCCGTGCCGTCCGAGATCGAACTCGCGTCGCTCGCCGAGGACGTCAATCAATTGGGGGCACACCTGGCGGCCACCGAGCAGCGACGCGCCCACCTGGTCGCCGAGGTCGCCCACGAGCTGCGCACACCGATCACGGTGATCCGCGGCCATGTCGAGGGCTTGATCGACGGCGTCATCGAACCGACCGACGAGGTGTACGCGTTGATCGCCGACGAGTCGGCTCGCCTGCAGCGCATGGTCGACGACCTGTCGATGCTGTCGCGTGCCGATGAAGGTGTGCTCCAGGTCGACCTGGTCGAACTCGACCTGGTCGAACTCGCCAGGGGCGCCGCCGAGCGTCTGCGACCTCAGTTCGATCACGAGCAGGTGACGCTCGAGACGATCTCCCCGGCCGGTCCGCTGCTGGTGCTGGGCGACGACGACCGCCTCAACCAGATCATCACGAACCTGCTCGGCAACGCTCTGACGCACACCCCGTCGGGCGGCAGCGTGACGATTTCAGCCGGGCGGGAAGGTGGCGTCGTCTGGGTCGATGTGACCGACACGGGAGCCGGCGTCCCCGAGGATGAACGCGAGCGGATCTTCGAGCGCTTCTATCGCGGCGCGCCATCCGTCACCACGGTGGGTCGCCCCTCCCGAGCCGGACGCGGGATCGGACTGACGATCGCACGCAGCCTCGCACGTGCCCACGGAGGCGACGTGAGGGTGTGCGACGGTCGACCCGGTACCGGCGCCACATTCCGCGTCACGATCCCGGCCGCCTGACCGGGGCACCGCTGCTCGGGCGGTCGGGTCACCGGCCTCCGAGGAACGTGTACCGGATTGTCGACAATCCGGTACGCAGGGGCCAGACTGTGCGACGTGACGGCGACCGGGGTGAGAGCGATGCTGATGCGAGGTGGCACATCGAAGGGCGCCTACTTCGTCGCCGACGAACTCCCTGCGGACCAAACCGAACGAGACGATCTCCTGCTGCGCGTGATGGGGTCACCCGACCCCCGACAGATCGACGGGATCGGAGGCGCCCACCCCCTCACCAGCAAGGTCGCGGTGGTTCGCAGGTCCGATCGCGATGATGCCGACGTCGACTACCTGTTCTTGCAGGTCGGGGTCGACACCGATGTGGTCACCGACCAACAGAACTGCGGCAACATCCTGGCGGGCGTCGCCCCCTTCGCCGTCGAGCGCGGCCTCGTCGAGGTCGATCCCGGCGCCACCACTGCCGATGTCCGCATCTACATGGTCAACACCGGTTCGATCGCGACGGCGTCGTTCCCGATGCTCGACGGCGCGCCACGCTACGAGGGTGACACCTCCATCGACGGCGTACCCGGCACCGCTGCGGCCGTGCGACTCGACTTCGAGGACATCGCCGGCGGCTCGTGCGGTTCGCTGCTCCCGACCGGCAAGGTCGTCGACGTGATCGACGGCGTCGAGCTCACGATGATCGACAACGGCATGCCCGTCGTCGTGATGCGCGCCGCAGACCTGGGCATCGCCGGCACCGAGACACCGGCCGAACTCGAGGCCGACGACCTGCTGCGGGCCCGCCTCGAGTCGATACGGCTGCAGGCAGGCCCGCTGATGCGCCTCGGCGACGTCACCGCCGCGACGGTCCCCAAGATGACGATGGTGTCCGAGCCGACATCGGGTGGCGACATCTCGACGCGCACGTTCATTCCCCATCGATGCCACGAGGCGATCGGGGTGCTCGGCGCCGTCTCGGTGTCGACGGCGGCGTTGCTCCCCGGCTCGCCCGCGTCCACCGTCCTGCGCTCCGGCGCCGGTTCCGATGGCACGGTCACCTGCGAGCATCCGACCGGGTCGTTCATCGCCAAGGTCGAGGTCGACAGTTCCGCCGCGTTGCCGGCCGTCCGGCGCGCCGGCATCATCCGCACCGCCCGCAAACTGATGGACGGAACCGTCTTTCCCCGCTCGTGACTTCCCACCCCGGCATCGAGGCATCATGACCACCGACGAACCAAAACGCATTCCCGGGCCACACCCCGATCCACACCCGCCCCGGCGATGGACCCCACCACCGGATGCGACCGACGCCCACTGCCACGTCTTCGGGCCCGCCGATCGTTTCCCGTTCTCGGCGACGCGGGCGTACACCCCACCCGACTCGGGGATCGAGAAGTTCGAGATGCTGCAACAGCGGCTCGGGCTGTCGCGCGCCGTCTTCGTGCAGGCGTCGTGCCACGGCACCGACAACGCGGCGATGGTCGACGCGCTACGGCGAGGCGGCGGCCGCTACGCAGGGGTGGCGATGATCGACGAATCGTTCACCGACGCCGACATCGCCGACCTGCACGAGGCGGGGGTGCGCGGCACGCGCTTCAACTTCGTGAAGCATCTCGGTGGGGCGCCCGAACTCGACGAGTTCTGGCGGATCGTCGAGCGGGTCCAGCAGTTCGGTTGGCACATCGTGCTGCATTTCGACGCGAAGGATCTTCCCGACTACGCGGCGTTGCTCGACCGTATGCCATGCGCGTACGTCATCGACCACATGGCGCGAGTGCCCACCGCGGACGGTGTCGACCAGGCTCCGTTCCAGGCCTTGCTGGGCCTCATGGAGGACGAACGTTGCTGGGTCAAGATCAGCGGTGCCGAACGGCTCACCGCCGACGGGCCGCCACCGTACGACGACGTGGTTCCCTTTGCTCGCGCGCTCGTGGCGGCCGCTCCTGACCGCGTGCTGTGGGGCACCGACTGGCCGCACCCCAATGTTCGGCACATGCCAGACGACGGCGACCTCGTCGACCTGGTCGTCGACCTGATCCCCGACGAGGCGACCCGCACGCAGGTGCTCGTCACCAATCCCGAGACCCTGTACGACTTCGCAGCGCGGAGCTAGAGCCGCGTCACAGGGTTCCCGACTGAGACCGCCGGCAAGAAGCCCATCGCGGTCAGCAGGTGACCCGACTGAGACGCGGACCGCCACCATGCCGCGGGTGACCGCGGCTGCCGATGCGAGCGGCAGTGCGGTCGGCACGGTGCGAGCGGCAAGACTGACGGCATGAATCGTGTCGGCATCGTTCGTTGCCTGGTGGCCGCAGTGCTGTTCGGCGCGTCGGCCCCGCTCGCGTCCGAGCTGGCAGGGTCGTTGCCTGCCTTCACCCTGGCCGGATTGTTGTACGTCGGCGCCGCGTTCGCTGCCGCTCCTGCCACATTGACTCGGCCACCCACGGTCCGCGCATTACGAAGCGAGTGGCGACCCGCGGCGGCCGCAGTACTGATGGGCGGGGCGATCGGACCGGTGCTGCTCGTCGCCGGTCTTGCACGCACAGATCCGGCGACCGCGTCGATCTTGTTGAATGCCGAACTTGCTGCAACGGTCGTGCTGGCAGCATTGGTGTTCCGCGAGCATCTGGGCGCACGAATGTGGCTGGCGGCGGGTCTCATCACGGTCGCGGGAGCGATGTTGACATGGAAGCCGGGAGCCGCCCTGGATGTCGGTGCATTGCTCGTGGTCGCGGCGTGCGTTGCATGGGGGTTCGACAACGGTGTCACCGCATCGATCGAACAACTTGCACCCGAACACGTCGTGATGCTCAAAGGCGTCATCGCCGGTGGTGCCAACTTGGCGATCGGTCTACTCGTTGCCGGTTGGGGCGCGGACACCACATTGTCCGACGTGGTTGCTGCGCTGGCGATCGGTGCAGCGGGCTACGGGTTGTCGATCACGTTGTGGGTGAAGGGTGCCCGCGACCTGGGTGCGGCCAGAGGCCAGGTGATCTTCGCGACAGCTCCGTTCATCGGGGCGGTGATCGCGTGGACGCTGCTCGGCGACCACGCCACGACGATTCAGTTGGTCGCCGCCGGGATTGCCGCGGTCGGGGTCGCCGTGTCGCTGCGATCCGCCCACGCCCACACCCATCGACACCACGAAATCATCCACGACCACGAACACCGGCACGACGACGATCACCACGACCATCCGCACGTTGATGATGTCACCGGCCGTCACACGCACGCCCACCAGCACCATCCGCTGGTGCACGCCCACCCACACGTCCCCGATCTACACCACCGCCACGATCACCGACAGACATGACCCGCGAGTCAGGGCCCTCGGACGGCGCGTGACTCGCATCCGGCCGAGAACCGCATGGCACGACGGGTTCGACCGGGCTGACCGCTGACGTCTACGACCACATCGCCGGGGCAGACCCTGGAGTGGTCTCACTGCCGACCGGCGGGACTGGGAGTTCAGCCGGCCGCCGGTCGGAGTGAGCTCCGGGTCAGTTGAGCGGGCACCCCAAGTTGTTGGCGTCGTCGAGCACGGTGGCCAAGGCGAGCATCCGGGCTCGATTGCCCGATGCGATCGCGTCGTTCACCGACTCGATGATGTTGAGCGGGTCGTTGTTGCGCCGGTACGGGTAGCCGAGCCCCTCGTGTGCGGCATTCAGATACGCGGCAGCGGCCGCACGCAACAGGATGCGCTCGGCACCGGCGGCCCCGCGTCCACCGTGGTACTGCAGCGCCGTGAGCAGTGTGTCGCTCTTATCGACGTTCTTTGGTTTGAAGCCCGCGCCACCGAGCGTTTTCGAGACTGGGATCGATACGCCGACGTCCTCGAACCAGTTGTCCGTGTGATTCTTCCAGTAGCCGGGGGTGCATCCTTCGTTGCCGATGTTTGTCGCACTGACCGGCGATGCCAGTACGGCCCCCGGGAGCAGGAGCCCGCCGACTACCAGAGTGAGTTTGAGCTTTCGCATGATTTCTCCGCCTTCTTCAGGTGCCGATGGCACTCCGACTGATGGAGCCCGTCGAGAAACGACGACCGACTTCCAGCGCTGACAGTAGGTCACTCTGCGTCACCGATCAAGCAAAAAACGCCCGTGATACTCACGTTCAGTGTTCATCTCGTCACGCGACCATCAACGCGGTTCGGACGTCCGGTCACGCCGACTGAATCGGCATCCGGGCGCGCCCCGATCTGGCGCTCGACGCCGGATCGGCGCCATATTCGCGGACCGGCAGACATCGCGTCGGATGGATCTGGACAACTGCGCCACCGGCCCGTTCGCGACTGATCGTCGGGGACAGCGAGGCAATGTCAGTCGAGCCGATCGACGTACTCGACACCCATGTCGACGAGCTTGTCGCGCAATCCGTAGAAGTCGAGGCCCAACTCGCCCGCGTGGAGCCTCGCCCGGGTGGCCGCCTCCTTGGACAGTCGCTCGTTGGTCTTCTCGAGCGCCCACGCGGCGTCGGCGCGCTCGACGACCACGACACCGTCGTCATCCGCACAGATCACGTCGCCGGGCTGCACGGTGATGCCCCCCAGCACGACCGGCACGTTGACCGAGCCCGGGGTGTTCTTCACGGTGCCCTGGCACGAGACGTGCTGGGTCCACACAGGAAATCCCATCGCCCTCAGATCCATCGTGTCGCGCACGCCTGCGTCCATCACCAATCCACGCACACCACGGGCGAGCAGCGACGTGGCGATCAGGTCGCCGAACATCCCGTGTGTGGAAGGCGCGGTGTTGACCACGACGAGAACGTCGCCGGGCCGGCACACTTCGACGGCGGCGTGAATCATGATGTTGTCGCCGGGATGGCTGAGCACGGTGACCGCCGAACCGCCGATCTTGGTGCCCTGCTGGATGGGCCGGATGTGCGGACCGACGTAGCCGACGCGGCCGATCGCTTCGTGCACGGTGGCCACTCCGGCCTGGCCGAGTTCGTCGATCACCGCCTGGTCGGCGCGGTCGATCTCGCGGACGATCACGTGTCGGTTCATGCGGAGGTTCCTGTCGGGAGTTGGAGGCGCGGGTACACCCGCTGCACGTTGGCTTCGAAGATCTTGGTGCGCTCGTCGCGGGTGAGGTCGGCACGGTCGATGTAGAGCTTCGTATCGTCGTAGTACTCACCCGTATCGGGGTTCTTCCCCTTCACCGCACCGACCATCTCGGATGCGAACAGCACGTTGTCGGTCGGCACCACGTCGACGAGCAGGTCGATACCGGGCTGGTGGTACACGCAGGTGTCGAAGAAGATGTTCTGCATCAACTCGTCGAGCAACGGCCATCCGGCGGCGGCGTTGCCCTCGGCCATGCCCTTGAACCTGCCCCAGTGGTACGGCACGGCACCGCCGCCATGTGGGATCACCCATCGCATGGTCGGAAAATCGCGGAACAGTCCCGACGTGAGCGCCTGCATGAACGCCGTCGTGTCGGCACCGAGATAGTGCGACCCCGTCGAATGGAAGTGCGGGTTGCACGTGTCGCTGACATGGATCATCGCCGGAACGTCCAGTTCGCACATCACCTCGAACAGCGGACGCCAGTACGGATCGAACAACGGTGGTCCGTCCCACATGCCGCCCGACGGGTCCGGGTTGAGGTTGCAGCCGACGAACCCCATCTCCTCCACACAGCGCCGCAGCTCGCGGATCGACGAATCGATCGGCACCCCTGGCGACTGCGGGAGCTGGCACACGGGTGCGAAGTTGTTCGGGTACAGGTCACAGATGCGGCGGATGATGTCGTTGCAGTGCTCGCTCCAGAAACGGCTGGTGTGCTCGTTGCCGATGTGATGCCCCATCCACGAGGCGCGCGGCGAGAACAGGGTGAAATCGATGTCGCGCTCGCGTTGGAGCCGGAGCTGATTCGCCTCCAGGCTGTCGCGCAACTCGTCGTCGGAGATGTCGATCGAACCCTTCTCGCCAACATGCCCGGGGTCGAGTTCGAGCGCCGTCTTCTGCGCGTCACGGTAGTGACCGAGTTGAGGGGGCGCCGTGGTGTAGTGACCGTGGCAGTCGATGATCATGACGTCGTTGTCTCACTGCGCGAACCGCGAACCTGCATCCGACGATCTTGCCAGATTGTCGACAATCCGGTAGACCTTCTGCGTGACGATCACGACGCAGGTCGCAATCATCGGGGCGGGGCCCGCCGGATCGCTGCTCTCCCAGATCCTCGGGCGGGCCGGTATCGACTCGGTGGTCGTCGAGCGATCGAGCAGATCTCACGTGCTCGAGCGCATCCGGGCCGGGGTGCTCGAGTGGGGTTCGGTCGAGGTGCTCCGTGACGCCGGCGTCGGTGAACGGATGGACGCCGACGGGCATGTGCACGACGGAGCATCGATCGTGTGGGGCGGCCGCGACCACCTGTTCATCGACATCAACCGTCACGTCGGTTCGCACTTCATGTCGTACGGTCAGACACCCCTGCAGGAGGACCTCTACGCCGCCGCGGCCGAGCGTGGCGCTCGGTTCATCTTCGAGGCACCCGACGTCGAGCTGCACGATGTGCTGGGTGATCGGCCGGCGATCACGTTCACGGCGAACGGCGAGTCGCATCGTGTCGAGGCCGACTTCGTCGTCGGATGCGACGGCTACCACGGTGTCGCCAGGCAGGCGATCCCGTCGACGGTGTTGCGGACGTTCGAAAAGGAGTACCCGTTCGGCTGGCTCGGCATCATGTCGGAGACGCCGCCGCTCCCCGACATCGTGTACGCCAACCACGAGCGCGGGTTCGCTCTGGCATCCCAGCGCAACCCGATGCTGAGCCGCTACTACGTGCAGTGCCCGCTCGACGACGCGCTCGACGACTGGTCCGACGACCGGTTCTGGTCGGAGTTGACCACGCGCCTCGGCCCGACTATCGGCGGTCAGGTCGTCACCGGCCCCTCGATCGAAAAGTCGATCGCGCCGCTGCGCAGCTTCGTCGCCGAGCCGATGCGGTACGGCAACCTGTTCCTCGCCGGCGACGCTGCGCACATCGTGCCGCCGACCGGCGCCAAGGGCCTCAATCTCGCGATCTCCGATGTGCACTATCTGTCGCGTGGGCTGATCCAGCACTATGGCGACGGAGTCGACACCTACCTCGACAGCTATTCGGACATGGCCTTGCGACGGGTGTGGAGTGCGGTCCGGTTCTCGTGGTGGATGACGAAACTGCTGCATCGCTTCCCCGACCAGACCGAGTTCGACCAGCGCACCCAGGAGGTCGAGCTCGACTATCTGGCGTCGTCAGCCTTCGCCCAGGCATCGGTCGCCGAGCAGTACGCCGGACTCCCGTTCGAGATCTGACAACCGAAGGATCACACTGATGACGTCACATTGGAACCTCGACGACCTCGTCGCGATCGACACCCACGT
>JAHEDX010000019.1 GCA_024641005.1 Acidimicrobiaceae bacterium | reverse complement strand
GATCGATGGGCTCGCGACGCAGAAGTTCCTGGGTGAGTTCCGCGGCGAGGCCGCGGTCGACAGAGCTGCCGTTGCGGCTCTGCTCGTGGGGGTCGGCAGGCTGGCGCTCGATCGCCCCGACGTCGCAAGCGTCGACATCAACCCGTTGATCATCACCCCGGCCGGTGCCGTGGTCGCTGTCGACGCCCTGGTCGAGGTCGGCGAGCCGGCGCCCTCCGAACACGCACCCGTGCGTCCGCGGCCCTCGGACGCAGCGTTTCGGGCGCTGTTCGATCCCAAAGGTGTCCTGATCACCGGAGCGTCCACCCACCCGGGCAAGTTCGGGTTCGTATCGCTGCACAATCTGCTCGCCTCGGGCTACGAGGGCGGCGTCTACGCGACCAACCTCCAGGGCGAGATGGTGTTGGGAATCCAGACGGTCGCCGACATCGCGGCGTTGCCCGACGACTCGATCGACCTGGTGTTCGTGTGCACACCTGCCAAGACCAATCCCGACATCCTGCGGGCCTGCGCCGCGAAGGGCATCCGTGCCGCATTCCTGACGTCCGCCGGGTACGGCGAGGCGGGTGAGGCAGGGCGGGCGGCCGAGCGTGAGCTGGTCGCGCTCGCCGACGATCTCGGCATCTTGTTGGCCGGCCCCAACGGTCAGGGCGTCGTATCGACCCCGGCAAAGTTGTGTGCACAGATCGTGGCGCCGTTCCCTCCGGCGGGCCGGATCGGCGTCGCCAGCCAGTCCGGGAACTTCGTGTCGAGCTTTCTCAATCTCTCGCGTTCGTCGGGGGTCGGTATCAGTCGGGCCGTATCGGCCGGCAATGCAGCTGCCGTGAGCGTTGCCGACTATCTCGACTTCTACGCCGACGACGACGCCACTTCGGTCGGCCTCGCGTACGTGGAGGGCATCACCGACGGCGAGGGCCTGATGCGACGACTCGGCCGGGCGGCGGAGCGCAAGCCGCTGGTGTTGCTGAAGGGCGGATCCACGTCGGGTGGCGCACGGGCCGCCGCCAGCCACACCGGTGCACTGGCTGCCGACGACAAGGTGTTCGACGGTACCTGTCGAGCGAACGGCATCACGAGGGCGGCCAGCGTCGAGGAAGCGTTCGAGGCAGCGGCCACGTTCGCGACGCAGCCACTGCCCAAGGGCCCCAACGTCGTGGTGCTGACAACCGCAGGTGGATGGGGTGTGGTCACCGCCGATGCGATCACACGCGATCCCGATCTGCAGTTGCTCGACCTGCCCGAGGATCTGTTGTCGGCGATCGATGAGCACCTGCCGGCCCGTTGGAGTCGCAACAACCCGGTCGACTGCGCGGGAGGCGAGACGCGCGACACGATTCCGACCGTGATGAGCCTGATCGCGGATCATCCGGCCGTCGACGCAATCGTGTACATCGGACTCGGAATCCAGTCCAACCAGGCGCGCATGATGCGCGAGGGCGGATTCTTCCCCGACCACGGTCTCGAGCGGATCGTCGAGTACCACGAGCGTCAGGACCGCCGGTTTGCAGAGGCCGCGGCCGAGCTGAGCGAGCGCACCGGCAAGCCGATCCTCGCGGCAACCGAACTCGCCGTCGCCGACCCCGGCAATCCCGGGCCGGCGGCACTCCGGGCGACCGGTCGCCTGTGCTACCCCAGTGGCGACCGGGCCGTCATCGCGCTCGGCCACCTGTACCGGTACGCGCGGCACCGCGAGCGGCGATCCGCGTGACATCTCGTCGCGACTCCGACGTCCGCCCGATGGTCGTGCTGGTCGTGCTCGCACTCATCCCGGCGGTGTTGCTGTGGTCGGTGTCGCGGTGGGCGAACGGTCTGGCCGCGGCCGGTGACGACGCGGTGCCGGCGCAGCCGGACACACCGATTGCCGTCGTCGCTCCCGAGCCTGCGCTCAGCACTGGATTGCTGTCGTTCCGTCGGTCGGCAGGTGAACTATCTCGCCGCCTCAACCTCACGGCATTCGAGTCGTCACTTCGACCATTGCTGGCCGGCATCAACGACACGTCGTGCACCGCGGTGTCGCTCGACGGGCGTCTCGTCGGCGCAACGAATCCCGATCTCGCGGTCATCCCGGCCAGCAACTTGAAGATCGTCGTTGCTGCCGCGGCGCTCGAGACCCTCGGGGAGGAGTTCAGATACACGACCCGTGTCGTCGGCCCGGCCCCGGTTGCTGGCGTCGTCACCGGCGATGTCTATCTGGTCGGCGGGGGCGACCCGTTGCTGTCGGGCGAGTGGTACCCGGATTCCGGGCTCGACCGGTTCGCGGCATTCAACATCACGTCGCTCGATCAGATTGCGCGTGATCTCGCCACCGCAGGGGTGACACAGATCCAAGGTGTCGTGCGAGGAGACGGAAGTCGATACGACGACGAGTACTACGCGCCGGGTTGGGGAGGTGGGGTCGCCGGGCTCGAAGCGGGACCCTACGACGCCCTGTTGGTCAACGATTCCCGGGTCCGAGGCGACGACCAGCGGGGTTCGGATCCGAACGAGGCTGGTGCCCGCGAATTCGTGCGGATCCTCACCGAGCAGGGCATCTCCGTCACCGGAGGATCAGGCACCGGGGTGGCGCCGGCGGATCTACCCGAGCTGGCGTCCATCGACTCGTTGCCGCTTCCTGCGACGATCGAGGAGATGCTCACCAACAGCGACAACAACACCGCCGAACTGATGGTGAAGGAGATCGGTCTCGTGGCGGCGGGTCTCGGGACGCGTCAGGCGGGGCTGGATTCGATCGCCTCCACGATCGCATCCTGGGGCATCGACACCACCGGCATGCAGCTCGGCGACGGCAGCGGTCTCAGTCTCGACAACCGGATCACCTGTGACACCCTGCTGAGCGTCCTGCAACATGCCGGTTACGACAGCCCGGTGGGACAGGGCCTCGCGATCGCCGGTGAGACCGGGACGCTCTCCGACGTGTTCGTCGATACGCCGGTCGCCGGCCGGTTGCGGGGCAAGACGGGGACCCTGAACAACCCGCCGTTCAACGAGGATCCGCCGGCGGTCAAGGCCCTCTCCGGATATCTCCCCGTCGACGGAGGAGGCGCGATCGAGTTCACGCTGATCCTGAACGGCCCGACGATCTCCGACCAGAGTGAATATCGATCCGTGTGGGCCGACCTCGTCACGGGTCTGAACTCGTTCCCCGCGGTCGCGAGCCCGGCTGTTCTCGGTCCGCGATGACCAACGCAACCCGACCGGCTCGGCGGGGGTTCCCGATCGTCGCCTTGACCGCGATCGCTGTGGTGCCGGCGATCGTTCTGGCAGGTGTGTGGCGGTACGCGGATTCGAGAGTTCCTCCGACGATCACACCCACCACGACGACGATCCCGCCACCAGCGGCGGCCGAGCTGACCACGGTGCTGCTTTCCTACCGGCGGCATCCGACGCCACTTGCCGAGCAGGCCGCTGCCGCCCAGTCGGCCCAAGAGTTCGACGATCGTGTGCAACGCCTCGCCGACGAAGTCGGGGACACGGGCTGCCTGAGCATGATGGACGGGGCAGTCGCCGTCGCCGCATCGAATCGGGAGCTGCCGGTGATTCCTGCCAGTAATCAGAAGCTGCTCGTGGCGGCGGTCGCGTTGCAGGTACTGGGTCCTGACCATCGGTTTCGGACCGAGCTGCAATCGGTGCCGCCGTTTGACGGCGTGATTGCGGGGAACGTGTACCTCATCGGTGGCGGCGACCCCGTGCTCAGAACCGCTGACGTGCCCGACCCGCTTCGATTTCCGTCGTTCAATACCACCGCGCTCGAGCCGCTCGCCGATCAGCTGGTGACCTTGGGCGTCACCACGATCGACGGCGACATCGTCGGCGACGGCAGCCGGTACGACGACGAGTTCCGTGTGCCGGACTGGGGTGCCGACACGACCAACGTCGACGCCGGGCCGTACGACGCACTGTTGGTCAACGACGGCCTGATCTCGAACGGGAACTACGGGTTGAACCCGAGTCGCTCTGCCGCCCGCATCTTCTACGATCTGCTCGTCGCTCGTGGGATCAAGATCTCGGGATCGGCCGCCAACGAGACGCGACCTGATGACGCCGGGTTCACCACCCTGGCGTTGATCGAATCCCGCCCGCTCACGGATGTCCTGGTCGAGTTGTTGCATACGAGCGACAACAACACTGCCGAGATGCTGGTGAAGGAGATCGGTCATGTGTCGACCGGAGCAGGGACACGGCAGGCCGGTCTCGACACGATCCGTTCGACGCTCGGCGACTGGGGTGTGCCGCTCGGCGGCGTCGAGCTCCGCGACGGATCCGGTCTCAGCCGTAACAACCGGGTCACGTGTGACGCGCTCACGGTGATCATGTCGGCGACGCCCGTCGCCGACGAACTGCGCAACCTGCTTCCCGTTGCCGGCCGTGATGGCACGATGGCCCAGCAACTGCTGGGCACCGAGGCCGAGGGTCGGCTCCAGGCCAAAACCGGCACGCTGACAGGCGTGAAGGCGCTGACCGGGTCGCAGATGTCCGCGAGCCGTGTGCGGGTCGACTTCTCCGTGATTCTCAACGGTGAGGGCGTCGATGACCCGTCGGTCTACGAGCCGGTGTGGGAGGGGATGGTCGCGTTGATCCACGACTATCCGATCGTCGTCGAACCCGACGTCGAAGCGTTCGGTCCCCGTTAGACCTGATCATCACGGTCGCGCGCGGCCTGGTGTGTCCGCATGGCGTAGGTTCGGGCCGATGGCGGTGATGCCGATGTTCCCGTTGGGGATGACCCTGTTGCCGGGTGCCGTGCTGCCGCTCCACGTGTTCGAGGAGCGGTACCGGCAGATGGTGGTCGACATCCTCAGCGATGATGTGAACCCTCCGGAGTTCGGCGTCGTGATGATCGAACGTGGGCACGAAGTCGGCGGAGGAGACGCCCGTTCCACGATCGGGACGGTGGCGCGCATCATCGACCTGCAGGTCACGCCCGACGGTCGCTACGCCATGGCCGCGGTCGGAACCGAGCGGTTCCGGGTCAACGCCTGGTTGCCCGATGATCCGTACCCGTTGGCCGACATCGAGCTGTGGCCCGACGAGGGTGACCTCTCCGACGTATCAACAGCGCAGATCGTCGAGCTCCACGACCGAGTCAAGGAACTGAACGAACTCGTCCGGTCGTTGGGCGACCTCGCGCCGCCACCCGACTCCGAGATCAGCCCCGATCCGCGACTTGCCGTGTACCACCTCGGCTCGTTGTCACCACTCGGCGTCGCCGACCGCCAGCGACTGCTCGCTGCTCCCGGTTTGGCCGAGCGTGTCGAGACGCTCATTGCCGTGCTGGATGACGCGGCGGCTGTGCTGGAATTCCGTCGGACGTGATAGAAACAACTCATGGTTGACGACACGCCGAACCCCTCCTCGCGCCGCGACCAAGCGTCGGTCGGCGAGGTCATCGACTACGTCAAGGCCTATGCCAAGCAGGAGACCGTCGGGCCCCTCAAGGGCGCCGGCAGGTGGATCGGTGCCGGCGCTGCCGGAGCGATCCTGATCGGCATCGGTCTGTCGCTGCTGCTTCTGGGTCTGCTGCGGCTGATCCAGTCCGAATGGGGCAGGGTGGCGACCGGTCGGCTGTCGTGGATCCCCTATGTGATCGTGCTGGTGGTCTGCGTCCTGTTGTTGGCGCTCGCCGTCCTGCAGATCAACAAGACGTTCCTCAACAAGGAAGACAAGCCATGAGCAAGACCGTGATCCCTGCCAAGATCTCCGCCGAGGACCTCGAGAACAAGCTGAAGGCGTTCCAAGGCGACATCCAGGGTCGTGTCGACGACAAGAAGAGTACCTTGCTCACGGTCGGCACCGTCCTGGGCGTGACCCTGCTGATCCTGGTCTTCGTGCTCGGCAAGCGCAGCGGACGCAAGAAGACGACGTTCGTCGAAATCCGACGAGTCTGACCGATGGCGCTGATCCCGCGTTCGCTCCGCCCGTTGGTGGTCCTCCGGCGCCAGGCGACCCGGCGCGGTCTCAGGGGGAACAGTCGCTTCTGGAAGTGGGTCGCGTTCGTCGTCTACATCCGCTCCGATGTCGCCCGCCACGCCGCGATCCGCGAGGGGGTGTTCGGCAAGAGCCTCCTCTGGCGGGCGTTTGCCGTGGTGGTGTTCGGTGATCAGCTCCTGCGGTACGTCCTGATCAAGAAGCCTGAGAAGCTCGGCACCGAGCGGCTGATCGCGGGGCAGGCGGTGCAGATCTCATCGATCACACCGGTCTCGAAGGGTGAACAGCGGCGGCTTCGACGAGCCGCGTCGTGATCGTCCGGCTGCGGCAACCCAAACGTCAGATCAGCATCGAAGGCGTCCGCACGGTCAACCAGCTGCTCGACAGCCTCGACATGAACCGTGAGTCGTTCTTGGTCATCCGCAACGGCACACTGGTGCCCGGCGACGGCCGCCTCGACGACGACGACACGATCGAGATCCGGCCCGTCGTGTCCGGGGGCTGACCAGCCTCCACTACCGGGAACGGTGCCAGTGGATCGAGAGGAGGACCGATGACGTATTCGAAATGCCGTGTCTGCCGCGAGCCGGCGATCATCGATCTGCCGCGTCACAACGCCAACTTCTGCGCCGAGCATCTGCTGCAACTGTGCCGACGGCAGGTCCAGAAGGCGATCTCGGATCACGACATGCTCTCCTTCGACGACAAGATCCTCGTTGCCGTCAGCGGCGGCAAGGACTCTCTCGCGGTGTGGGACATCCTCACCGAGCTCGGCTACCGCGCCGACGGGCTGTACGTCGGTCTCGGCATCGGCGACTACAGCGACATCAGCTACGACTTCACCGCGGCGTTCGCCGGTGAGCGCGGACTCGACCTGCAGACGATAGATCTGCGCGGCGAGTACGGATACGACGTGCCCACAGCGGCCAAGGTGACCAAACGAGTGCCGTGTTCGGCGTGCGGATTGTCGAAGCGTCACCTCTTCGACAAGGCCGCTCTCGACGGGGGCTATGACGTCGTGGTGACCGGCCACAACCTCGACGACGAGGCGGCGGTGCTGTTCGGCAACGCATTGCGGTGGGACGTCGAGTATCTCGCTCGGCAGTTTCCTGTGTTGCCGGCACGTCCCGGGTTCCCGAAGAAGGTGAAGCCCCTCGTGCGGCTCACCGAGCGCGAGATGGCGGCGTGGTGCATCGTTCGGGGCATCGACTATCAGGTCGAGGAGTGCCCGATGGCGCTGGGCAACAAGCATCTCGCGTACAAGGAGGCGTTGAACGCGATCGAGCGCGAGTCACCCGGTTCGAAATCGGCCTTCTACCTCAACTTCGTCGACAAGATGGCGCCGATCCTCGCCGGACACAGTCAGGCAGCGAGCGGCGAGTTGAACGACTGCGCCGTGTGCGGATCGCCGACCACGGGTGAAACGTGTGCGTTCTGTCGTTTGCAGGATCGTGTGTCGGGACGCGAGCCGGTGCCCGTCGAACTCGTCTTGAACAAGAAAGCCCGCAAGGCATATCTGGCCGCTCAGTCAGCGGCAGAGGAGTGATCGTGAACCATCTGGCTCCGGGTGACCGGGTGATGCTGCTCGACGCCAAGAAGCGTCGGTACCTGCTCACTCTCGAGGAGGGCGGCGAGTTCCACACCCATGCCGGCTTCGTGCCCCACAACGAGATCATCGGCCAGTCCGATGGTGTGATCGTCAACAGCACGAAGGGCGCCGAGTACACGGTGTTGCGGCCCACCCTCGAGGACTATGTGCTCGAGATGCCGCGCGGTGCCCAAGTGATCTATCCGAAGGACCTCGCTCCGATCTGCATGCTCGCCGACATCGGGCCTGGCATGAAGGTGTTCGAAACCGGGATCGGCTCTGCGGCATTGTCGATGACGATGTTGCGATGGGGCGCGGAGATCGTCGGGTACGAGATCCGTGAAGACTTCGCCAACCGGGCACGGGCCAATGTCCGCGAGTTCCTCGGTGAGGGCGTGCTCGATCGCTACGCCGTGCACATCGCGGACAGCTACGAAGGCATTGCAGCAGAGCACGGTCCGTTCGATCGTGCGGTGCTCGACCTGCCGGAACCGTGGCGGGTCATTCCTCATCTCGAGTCCGTCCTGCTGCCCGGTGGTGTGTGCGTGGCCTACACCCCGTCGATCACCCAGGCGATGCAAGTGCGCGAGGAGTTCAAGGGCAGGTGGATCGACTCCCGCACGATCGAGGTGTTGCACCGAGGCTGGCACATCGACGGCCAGGCGGTCCGTCCCGATCACCGGATGGTCGCCCACACTGCGTTCCTCACGGTGTCGCGCTTTCTCGGCCAGGGCAACCGCGCGATGCGAACCGACCGCAAGGTCGAGCGCGTCCGCTGATCCGGGCGTCCCATCGTTCGCCACGCCCTGTTGGTCGACGCCTCGCGAAGCGATGTCAGGTCGCGGATCAGGTGCCGCAGAAGGTGCGATAGGTCGCAGTGAACTCTGCGGGGGCGGGTTGTGCGTACCGTTCGTCGCCGGCGCGCTCGTCATAGGGACGGGACACCGCCTCCAGCAATCGGTCGAATGGTTCGAGATCGTCGTCGTCGACGGCCGCGTTCAGCGCTGCTTCGACGAGGTGGTTCCGCGGCACGTAGATCGGGTTGGCGTCTCGCATCGCCGCCGACTGGACGGAAGCCTCACGTGATTCGGCGGAACTCCGCTCGCGCCAGCCGATCAACCAGGCGTCGAACTGGCGGTGGTCATCGAACATCGCACGTAACGGCGCATCGTCACCGTCGGCCGCATCAGCGAGCCGACGCCAGGCGAGGGTGAAATCGATGCGATGTCGTGCGAGCAGGTCGAGCCAATCTTCGGCCAGAACGTGATCGCCCTCACGCGAAGTGTCCAGGCCGAGTTTGCGCCGCACGCCGGACAACCAGTGATCCCGATACCGGTCGTCGAAGCGGTCGAGCGCTTCGGTCGCCATCTGCACCGCCTGATCGAGGTCGCTGTGGATGACGGTGAGCAACGACTCGGCAAAGCGCGCCATGTTCCATTTGCCCATCGCCGGCTGGTTGCCGTAGGCGTAACGTCCGCCTTCGTCGATGGAACTGAAGACTGCCTTCGGGTCGAAGGCCTCGAGCAGGGCACATGGCCCGAAATCGATGGTCTCGCCGGAGATGGTGACGTTGTCGGTGTTCATGACGCCGTGGATGAAGCCGATGTTCATCCAGGCTGCGACGAGTTCGGCCTGGCGATCGATCACCGCGTCGAGCAATGCCATTGCCGGGTTGGGTGCGTCGACCGAGTCCGGGTCGTGGCGGGCGACGGCATACCCGACCAGCCGACGGACCCTCTCGCTGTCGCCTCGCGCTGCGAAGAACTGGAACGTGCCGACCCTCAGGTGGCTCGCCGCGACACGCGTCAGCACGGCTCCCGGAAGAGGCCGATCCCGAATGACCCGTTCACCGGTCGTAGCGGCCACGAGCGCCCGTGTACTGGGTACGCCCAGTGCATGCATGGCCTCACCCATCAGGTATTCACGCAATACCGGGCCGAGCGCTGCCTTTCCATCCCCACCGCGCGAGAAGGCGGTGCGCCCCGAGCCCTTCAGGGCGATGTCGTGACGGGCGCCGGACGGATCGACGATCTCGCCCAACAGAACGGCACGGCCGTCACCGAGCTGGGCGGAGAAGCCTCCGAACTGATGGCCGGCGTAAGCCTGGGCGACCGGTGATGCTCCGTTGGGGACACAAGCCCCGGCGAACACCGACGCGACCGCATGACCGGTGAACAGCTGCGGATCGAGCCCGAGCGACTCGGCGAGGGCGTCATTGACCCGAACCAGGCAAGGGCTCGCTACCGGGGTGGGTTGCCACGGAGCGGAGAATCCTTCGAGATCTCTGGCGTAGGTGTTGTCGAAGGTGAACATGCCGATCGGCTCGCCCGGGAGTTCGTTCATCGACATGGGTCGAGTCCGGGCCCGACGACCGATCGATGTGCGGTGTCGTGTGCCGGACGCGCAACGGCCCGGCATCGCACGAGGCCGGGCCGTTCACGGACGTTGGTTGTCGAGCAGATCAGGGCTCGATGAAGATGCATTCGCCGGGGCATTCCTCGGCAGACTCGATGACCGAGTCGAGCTGGCTGTCGGGAAACTCCGCGAGGCCCTCGGCACCCTGCGGATTGCCCTTGGCGGCTGCGTAGATCTTGTCGCCCTCCTTCACGTAGGCAAGGCCGTCGTCGAGCAGCGTGAACACATCGGGGGCGATTTCCTCGCACAGGCCGTCGCCCGTGCAGAGATCTTGGTCGATCCAGACCTTCATGTGATTCGTGTCTCCTTGGGAGGGGTGCGTGTACCGCAGCACTTTACCCGGGCCGGTTCGCGGAAACGAACATGATGGGTTTCGACAGGGGGCACGGTGTAAGTTCCGAACGACCGCAGCACGACCGTGGGAGGTGCCCGTGGCGGAATCAGGTGGACACGACCGAGCCGACCGTGACGACAACCTCGACGCGCGTTCGGTCGATCTGGCAGCGATCGAGGCGCAGGTCGCCGTGCTCGGCGAGGAGAACGCTCACTTGCGATCGCGGCTCGCCGACACGCCCAATCGGATCCGGGCGCTCGAAGAGCGCCTGC
This sequence comes from Acidimicrobiaceae bacterium, assembly GCA_024641005.1. Classification (GTDB taxonomy): domain Bacteria; phylum Actinomycetota; class Acidimicrobiia; order Acidimicrobiales; family Ilumatobacteraceae; genus Ilumatobacter. The sequence goes on along the minus strand of JAHEDX010000019.1, from coordinate 44,679 downwards.
TCGAGACGAAGGGCCAACTGGCACAGGCGACAGCTCAGAACGAGAAGCTCAGCTACACGCTCAGGGAAGCACGAGAACACATCGGTTCGCTGCGCGACGAGGTCGACAAGCTCACCCAGCCACCAAACGCGTACGGCGTCGTGGTCGGCAAGAACGACGATGCGACGGTCGACGTGCTCACGAGTGGTCGCAAGATGAAGGTGCAATTGCATCCCGACATCGACTTCGAGATGCTCGACCTCGGTGCCGAGGTGGCCCTCAACGAGAGCTTCAACGTGATCGAGGCGCGCCGTTCCGAACTCGTGGGCGAGGTGGTCACCCTCAAGGACATCATGGAGGACGGCATCCGGGTGATCGTGATCGGCCGGGCTGACGAGGAGCGCGTGTGCGAGCTCTCCAGTGCGTTGCGAGGAACCCGCTTGCGCAGCGGCGACATGTTGCGACTCGACCCTCGATCCAACATGTTGCTCGAGAAGCTGCCTCGTCCGGAGGTCGAGGATCTGCTGCTCGAGGAGGTCCCCGACATCTCCTATGCCGACATCGGTGGCCTCGATTCGCAGATCGAGGCGATCGCTGACGCGGTCGAGTTGCCGTTCCTGCACCAGGAACTGTTCGCCGAGCACCGTCTCCCGGCGCCGAAGGGAATTCTGTTGTACGGCCCGCCCGGTTGTGGCAAGACACTGATCGCCAAGGCGGTGGCAAACAGCTTGGCCAAGAAGGTCGCCGAGACGATGGGGGAGGGCAAGGGGCGCTCGTACTTCATCAACATCAAGGGTCCGGAGCTGCTCAACAAGTACGTCGGCGAGACCGAGCGGCAGATCCGATTGGTCTTCCAACGCGCCAGGGAAAAGAGTGAGGAGGGTTGGCCGGTCATCGTGTTCTTCGACGAGATGGACTCGATGTTTCGTACCCGCGGCTCGGGTATCAGCTCCGACATGGAGTCGACGATCGTCCCGCAGTTGCTCGCCGAGATCGATGGGGTCGAGGGTCTGCGCAACGTGATCGTGATCGGTGCCACGAACCGCGAAGACCTGATCGATCCGGCGATCCTGCGTCCGGGCCGTTTGGACGTCAAGATCAAGATCGAGCGTCCACAGGCTCAGGCCGCCGCCCAGATCTTCGCCAGATATCTCAACGACGAGATCCCGATCGCAGCGCACGAGCGGGTGCCCGACATGATCGAGGCCACGGTGGCAGAGATGTATCGCGACGATGACGCGAACCGGTTTCTCGAGGTCACCTATCAGAACGGCGACAAGGAGATCCTGTACTACAAGGACTTTGCGTCGGGGGCGATGATCGAGAACATCGTCCGCAGAGCGAAGAAGCTCGCGATCAAACGGGTTATCGGTGGCGGTGAACGTGGGGTCTGCACCGACGATCTGATCGCCTCGATCAAGCAGGAGTACAAGGAACACGAGGACCTTCCGAACACCACGAATCCCGACGACTGGGCCAAGATCTCCGGCAAGAAGGGCGAACGGATCGTGTTCATCCGAACCCTGGTGTCGGAAGCACAAGAGCAGGGCCCCATGGGCGGGCGCAGTATCGAACGCACCCAAACCGGTCAGTATCTGTGATCTTCGACGGTGAGGTCGTCATCCCGCTGACGTGGCGTTCGTGGGCGAGGGCGGTGTTCTTCACGGGCATGTTGCTCGTGTTCGGCTTGGCAGCGATGGCGAGCTCCGGAGGTCCGTTGCGCATCCTGGGGCTGGTGTTCGTCGCCCTCGGAGTGGTGTCCGGGACCGACTTCGTACTGTTCATGAGGCGATGGAGGCTCACCGGTGACGAACTACTGGTCCCACGGCTCTGGTCGAAGACGAGAACCGTCGTGGTCGCGATGGAATGGCGCCCGACGATGGACGATGTCGGGGTTCGCGACTCGATGTTCGTGGCGACGACCGCGCTGGGTACCGAACGCATCACGCCGAACCTCATGGTCGCCAGATCGGATGTCGTGCAGTGGCTCCATCTGATCGGCGAAGCACGCAGCCCGGTGCGCCCGTAATCGCAACGGGTGTCAACTCCAGGCTGCGTCGATCAACTCCAGGCTGTGGATCCGGTCGGTGACGTCATAGGTAGCGGCCGTGAGCATGAGTTCGTTGGCCTGGGTGCGTTGCACCAGGTCACGCAATCCTTCGATCACGCGTTCGGCGCTGCCGATCAGTTGCTCGGTGGGCATGTTGCGTGCCGACTCGGCGTCGGGGTGCTGCTGTGCTGCGTCGGGGCTGAGCAGTGGGTGTCGGCGGTTGGTGCGGATGCCGAGCCGCAGAATCCGACTGGGCAGACCGATCCGCTCGGCCTCCTCGTCGGTGCCGGCAGCGAGTGCACCGGCGCCCACGATCAGGTAGGGCCGCTCGAGCACTGGGGACGGCTCGAAATGGTCGAGGTAGAGCTGTGAAGCGATGTCGGTGGCGCCGGTGTCGAAGTGGTGGGCGTATGCGAACGGCAGGCCGAGCATGCCTGCCAGTTGGGCGCTGTAGCCGGACGAGCCGAGCAGGGCGATGACGGGCGTCGAGGATGCCACCGGGGTGGCGCGGAGCCGCGACCACAGGCCGTCTGCGCCTCGCCGGTCTCCCAACATGCCCATCACGTCGATCAGATCACGCGGGAACTTCTCGACGCTCTCGTGGGGGTGGCGGCCGAACGCTGCGGCGGTCGTCGGATCGGTGCCGGGGGCCCGGCCGATCCCGAGATCGATACGTCCCGGATGCAGCGCTTCGAGCAGGGCGAACTGCTCGGCGATCGCCAGTGGTGCGTGATTTGGCAACATCACGCCACCGGAACCGACCCTGATCCGAGAGGTCGCCGCAGCGAGATGGGCGATCAACACGCTCGGTGTGGTGCTGGCGACGGTGCCCATGTTGTGGTGCTCGGCGACCCAGAACCGATGGAAGCCGAGCGTGTCGGCCCGCTGTGCGAGCCGCGTCGTGTCTGCCAAGGCATCTCCGGACGTACCTGCGTCGCGCACGACGGACAGATCGAGGACCGACAGCGGAATCGAGTTGGGAGTTGGGCCCGGCACGACTCCCAACTCTACGCTCGGCGTATGTACGAGTGGTCCGAGGAACACCAGATGATCCGCGATGCGATGAAGGACTTCATCGCCAAGGAGATCATCCCGATCCGCGACGACCTCGAGCACGGAGACACACCGCCGTACGAGGTCCTTCGCAAGATGTACGCCACGTTCGGGATCGGCGATCAGGCCGAAACGACATTTTGGAAGCGGCTCGAGCACGAGAAGGCAGTGGCCGCCGGCACGGCGTCGGTCGACGACAAGCCGAGCCGCCACAGCGGTGGCGACGCCGGATTCACGCTGATCCCGACCATCGAGTTGTGTCGTCAATGTCCCGGGCTCGTCACGGCGCTGGGGGTATCTGCGGGGCTGACCGCATCGGCGATCAACGGCAAGGGGACCATCGCTCAGAAGGAGCGGTGGGTCCCTGACCTGTTGACCCTTCGCAAAGTCGGAGCATGGGCCATCACCGAACCGAATTCAGGCTCGGACGCGTTCGGGTCGATGCTCGCGACGGCGCGGAGGGATGGTGACGAATACCTGCTGAACGGCAACAAGACGTTCATCACCAACGGGCCGTACGCCGACACGATCGTCTTCATCTGCAAGCTGGATGAGGGCAATGATCCGAAAGAACGCAAGATCCTCAGTTTCGTGCTGGATACCGGGATGCCCGGCCTGACCCAGACGAAGCCGTTACGCAAGATGGGAATGCATTCCTCGCCGACCGGAGAGCTGTTTCTGGATGACGTTCGGGTCGGGCGGGACCGCCTGATCGGTGAGGACGAGGACCCACCGAAGGGTGGCCGCGACGGAGCGAAATCCACGTTCCAGCAAGAGCGCGCCGGCGTGGCAGCGATGGCGCTGGGCATCATCGAGCAGTGTCTCGAGCTGTCGGTCGCGTACGCCAAGTCGCGCGTGCAGTTCGGCCAACCGATCGGCGAGTTCCAGCTGATCCAGCAGAAGTTGGCCACGATGGAAGTGGCCCGCATGAACATCCAGAATCTGGTGTACCGCACGATCGAGCTGTCGAATGCCGGTCGGACCATGACGTTCGCGGAGGCCTCGGCGATGAAGCTCTACTCGGCCCAGCAGGCGACGGCCTGTGCGCTCGAGGCCGTGCAGCTGCACGGTGGCAACGGCTACATGGCCGAGTACCACGTCGAACAACTCGCCCGCGACGCGAAGGTCCTGCAGATCTATGCGGGCACCGATGAGATCCAGACCCGGGCGATCGCCAAGGCGCTGCTCGCCGGGTGACGCGATTGAGCGGACGGCGCTGACGTTTCAGCGTTAGGGTTCGCGCATGGCGATCCCGAAGGTCTGTGGCATCGAGACCGAGTACGGCATCGTCGTGCGTGGCGGTGACAACAACCCGGTGTCGGCTTCGTCATTGCTGATCAACGCCTACGTCAACGCCACGTCGCGCAAGATCGGCTGGGACTTCGAGGACGAGACGCCGGCCAATGACGCGAGGGGTTTCAACCTCGACGACGTCTTTCCACCCGAGATCGAGACGTCGCTGGTCAATGCCGTGTTGCCCAACGGAGCCCGCTACTACGTCGATCACGCCCACCCCGAGATCTCCACCCCCGAGGTCACCACTGCTGCCGAGGCGGTGCGCTGGGACCGGGCCGCAGACGAGATCGTGCGTGCCTCGATGAGGTATGCGGCAGAGATCCTCGACAACGGCGCCGAGTTGGTCGTGTACAAGAACAACTCTGACGGCAAGGGCAACAGCTACGGCTGCCACGAGAACTACCTGTTGGATCGTGCCACCCCGTTCGGGCGCATCGTCAGCCATATCACGCCGCATTTCGTCACGCGGCAGATCTTCTGCGGTGCCGGAAAGGTCGGCTGCGAGCAACCCAATCGGCAACCGAACGATGTCGCGTATCAGCTCAGCCAGCGTGCCGATTTCTTCGAAGAGGAGGTGGGGCTCGAGACGACGCTCAAGCGGCCGATCGTCAACACTCGCGACGAGCCGCACTGCGATCCTCAGAAATACCGCCGACTGCATGTGATCGTCGGCGACGCGAACATGAGTGAGGTCGCCACCTACCTGAAGGTCGGCACCACCTCGATCGTCCTCGCGATGATCGAGGACGACCAGTTCGGCGACGAGTTCCTGCTGGGAAATCCGGTCCCGGCGATACGCCAGGTCAGCCATGATCCGTCGCTGCAGCGCTCGATCCTGATGCGCGACGGACGTCGAGCGACCGCGCTCGAGATCCAGTGGGGCCTGCTCGAACAGGCCTGCAAGTACCAGCAGACGCATGGCCTCGCAGTCGTCGGCGACGAGGTTGGCGCCGACGTGCTGGCCCGCTGGGAGCAGGTGCTGGCAGGTCTCGAGACCGAACCGGAGTCCGTTGCTCATTGGGTCGACTGGGTCGCCAAGCGCCGGTTGGTCACCGGCTATGCCGAACGCCACGGCCTCGACGCAGATTCGCCCAAGCTGAAAGCGATCGACCTTCAGTATCACGACATGCGCGTCGACAGGTGCCTCGCACTCAGGGCGGGGCTCGACAGCCTGGTCGACCCGGCCGATGCCGAAGCGGCGATGACACAGCCGCCAACGACGACACGGGCCTATTTCCGAGGTCGTTGCCTCGAGAAGTACCCCGGCGAAGTGGTGGCGGCGAACTGGGATTCGCTCGTGTTCGACGTCGGGCGCGATCCGCTCCGACGCGTGCCGATGATGGAGCCGCTGCGCGGTACTGCCGAACACGTGGCTAACTTGATCGACGAGAGCGACACCGCATCCGAACTTCTGGATCGACTCGGCGCATAGCACTCACACTGGAGAACCAACATGGCGGAACGCACACACAAACAGAAGCAGTCGCCCGAGCGGACCGATGAGACGGTCGAGGGCGCCGCGCCGGTCACCAGCGAGTCAGGCGAGAAGCTCAAGGCCGAGCTCGACGATCTGCTCGACGAGATCGACGAGGTGCTCGAGACGAACGCCGAGGATTTCGTGAAGTCGTACGTGCAGAAGGGCGGTCAGTAGACCGTGTCGATGCCGTTCTTCGAACCGAGCCATGACCCTGGCTCGAACTTCCCGGAACTGTTGCGGCGGATGGGCCTCAGCGCCGATCCGTCGGTGGCCGGCATGGTCGATGTGCCTCACGCCACCACCTGCGTCGCACTCCGCTATGCCGACGGTGTCGTGATGGCCGGCGACCGACGGGCGACATCGGGCAACCTGATCTCCCACCGTTCGATGGAGAAGGTGGTGCAGGCCGACCGGTACAGCGGTGTCGCGATCGCAGGCGCAGCGGGCCCGGCGATGGAGATGATCAGGCTGTTCCAGCTGCAGCTCGAGCACTACGAGAAGGTGGAAGGTGCCACGCTCAGCCTCGAGGGAAAGGCCAACCAACTGTCGATGATGGTGCGCAGCAATCTTCCGGCCGCCATGCAGGGCATGGTCGTGGTGCCGTTGTTCGCCGGCTGGGACGAGCGGCGCGAGGTCGGCAGACTGTTCGCCTACGACGTCACCGGCGGCCGCTATGAAGAGCGCGAGTACATCGCCACCGGGTCGGGCAGCCTGCATGCCGGAACCGTGATCAAGGTCGGCTTCCGCACCGGCATGAGTCGGGACGATGCCATCGACCTGGCCGTACGCAGCCTGTGGGAGGCGGCCGACGCCGACTCGGCCACCGGCGGACCCGACGCGCTGAGAGGGATCTACCCGATCGTTGCCACCGTCACGGCCGACGGCTGGACGCCGGTCGACGACGGCGATCTCGCACCCCGTTTCGCGACGATCGCTGCGGAGGTGAGAACACGATGAGCATGCCGTTCTATGTCGCGCCTGAGCAGGTGATGAAGGATCGGGCCGACTATGCGCGAAAGGGGATCGCTCGTGGGCGCGCGCTGGTGGCGATCCGATACGCAGAGGGCATCGCGATCGTGGCCGAGAACCCGTCCGAGACCTTGCGCAAGGTCAGCGAGATCTACGACCGCATCGCGTTCGCCGGTGTCGGCAAGTACAACGAGTTCGACCAGCTGCGTGTCGCCGGGATCAGGGCCGCCGACCTCAAAGGGTTTCAGTACTCCCGTGACGATGTCGACGCTCGGTCCCTTGCCAATCAGTACGCCCAGATCCTCGGCAACATCTTCACCCACGAGATGAAGCCCATGGAGGTCGAGATTCTGGTCGCCGAAGTGGGTATGGAATCCGATCGCGATCAGATGTTCCACATCCTGTACGACGGAACAGTGGTCGACCAGCGCGATGTCGCTGTGCTCGGGGGAGACGCCGACGCCATCGGCGAACGACTCCGCGACGGGTATGAACCCGGTCTCGGACTCGCCGCGGCAGTGAAGCTGGGCGTCTCGGCGCTCGCCGGGCCCGACCGCGAATTGCCCACGACCGAGCTCGAGGTCGCCGCGCTGGCCAGAGGCCTGGGGCGCCGGTGCTTCCACCGGGTCAACGACCTGGGAGTTGCGGAGATTCTGAGCTGACCTCTGCCAAGAGGTGCCCGCGACGTGTGCCGTCCACAGGACCGGCGTGCCGTCTACGATCGTCGCGTGGCAGCGATCGATCTCAACAGTGATCTGGGCGAGTCGTTCGGCACCTGGACGCTCGGAGACGACGTGGCCATGCTCGATCTCGTCACCAGCGCCAACATCGCCTGCGGCTTTCACGCGGGCGACCCGTCCACGCTGCGACGGATCTGCCAGGAAGCCGCCGACCGCAACGTCATGATCGGGGCCCATGTCTCATATCCCGACCTGGCGGGATTCGGCCGTCGCTTCATCGATATCGATCCTGCCGAGCTGCGCGACGCCGTGTTGTACCAACTCGGGGCACTCGACGGGTTCGCACAGGTCGCGGGAGTCGGGGTGGCCTACGTCAAGCCGCACGGGGCGCTCTACCATGCGTGCAGCAGCCATCCTGCGCAGGCCCGGGCCGTCGTCGAAGCAGCACACGAGTACGACCCTTCGATGGCCGTATTGGGCGCTCCCGGCTCGTCGTTGCTCACCTTTACCGACGAGATGGGGATGGAACCCGTCGCCGAGGCGTTCGCCGATCGCGCGTACCTGCCTGATGGACGGCTGGTGCCACGTTCCGAACCGGGCGCCGTTATCACCGATCCGGCCGCGGTTGCCGATCGAGCTGTCACGATCGCCACCGAGCACATGGTCACCGCGATCGACGGCAGCCGGGTGGCTGTTCGTGCGCGATCGATCTGCATTCACGGGGATTCGCCTGGGGCCGTCGCCATGGCGCGCGCTGTGCGCGCCGGTCTCGAGGTTGCCTCCGTCGGCCTGCATTCCTTCTCTCTGTGACGATGCGCCTGCTGCCGATGGGGGCCGCGGCGGTCCTGGTCGAGGGACTGACGGATGATCCAGCGGGATGGAGCGCAGGGGTTCGTTCTCTGGGCTTCGCCGGAGTCATCGATGTCGTCCCCGCTGCTCGAACGGTGCTGATTCGTTGTGACTCCCGATCGGCGCTCGCGGCCGTCGTCGAACGACTGCACGAGGTGGCCGAGATGGGCCCGGCCGATCGAGGGCCGGCGCCGACGGTCTCGGTTCCTGTGCGCTACGACGGGCCGGACCTCGACGAGGTCGCGGCGTTGACGGGTCGAACGGTCGATGAGGTGGTCTCGCTGCACGCCGCAGCGCGATACGAGGTCGCGTTCTGTGGCTTCGCGCCCGGTTTCGGCTATCTGAGGGGGCTGCCTTCCGAGCTGGTGCTCCCGCGGCGCCACACGCCTCGTACCAGGGTGCCTGCGGGCTCGGTGGCCATTGCTGCCGAGTACAGCGCGGTGTATCCAACGGCGTCGCCAGGTGGGTGGCATCTGCTGGGAAGTACCGACATGGTCTTGTTCGACGTGCAGCGTGAGCCCCCGGCCCTGTTGAGTCCGGGTTCCGTCGTGAGATTCGAGCCGACGTGAGCGGGGCGATCGAGATCGTTCATCCCGGTGTGGCAACGACACTGCAAGATGGTGGACGACCCGGATTCGCCCACCTCGGGGTGCCCGTCAGCGGGGCTGTCGATCCCGATCTGGCGGGCATGTTGAATCGACTCGTCGGCAATCGTGCCGGTGCCACGGTCATCGAGACGTGTGGAGGTCTCATGGTCTCCGCGCTCACCCACGTGCTGGTGGCGACGAGCGCAGAGCCGGTGCCTCGGTCCCTGCGGCCGGGTGAGTCATGTTCGGTGGCCGCCGGGAGCAGCGGCAGGTTATGGCACTACATGGCGATCCGCGGCGGCATCCAGGTCGATCACGTGCTCGGTTCGTCATCGAGCGACACGCTCTCCCAGCTGGGTCCGCCCGCCTGTCGGCCCGGAGACCGGCTCGAGGTCGGCAGCGAGCCCACGCAGCCGATCGTCGCCGACATTGCGCCACTGCCTCAGGTCGCCGACATCATCCGTGTGACGCCAGGGCCCCGCGCTGATTGGTTCGTGGACGAGTGGCCTCGTGTGTTCGCTTCCGTGTCGTGGACCGTCACCACCTCCAACCGCGTCGGTGTGCGGCTGAACGGAGCGCAGCTCGGTCGAAAGGTCTTGGCGGAGTTGCCGAGCGAGGGTCTGGTTCGGGGCGCCGTGCAGGTGCCCCCGGATGGCGACCCGGTGATGATGCTCAGCGACCATCCCACGACCGGGGGATACCCGGTGCTGGCGGTCGTTCACCCGGCCGATGTGGCTGCGGTCGCGCAGCACCTTCCCGGCACGTCGGTTCGATTCCGGTTGTATGCCGAGCCTGGGCTTGCTGGTATCGCACACCGTTGACATCCTGCGCGAGATGCCCCGCACTGTTACCGTTCGGCCATGGAGCGCCGGATCTTCGGACTGGAGAGCGAGTACGGAGTCACCTGCACGCTGCGTGGCCAGCGGCGACTCAGCCCGGACGAAGTGGCTCGATATCTCTTCAGGCGGGTCGTGTCGTGGGGCCGGTCGTCGAATGTCTTCTTGCAGAACGGCGCTCGGCTGTATCTCGACGTCGGCTCGCATCCCGAGTACGCCACGCCTGAATGTGATTCGCTCTACGACCTCGTCGTGCACGACAAGGCGGGGGAGCGGATACTGGAGTCTCTCGTCGAGTCTGCCGAGGAGCGACTTGCCGAAGAATCGATTCGCGGCACGATCTACCTGTTCAAGAACAACACCGACTCGGCAGGCAACAGCTACGGATGCCACGAGAACTATCTGACGCGACGCAGTGACGACATCACCCACTATGCCGAGGTGCTCATCCCGTTCTTCGTGAGCCGTCAGATCTACGCCGGGGCGGGCAAGGTGCTTCAGACCGCTCGCGGCGCAACGTTCTCGATCGCTCAGCGGGCCGAGCACATCTGGGAGGGGGTGAGTTCGGCGACGACACGAAGTCGCCCGATCATCAACACCCGCGACGAGCCCCACGCCGACGCCGAGAAGTACCGCCGGCTACATGTCATCGTCGGCGACTCCAACATGAGCGAGTACGCGACGTTCCTGAAGGTCGGTGCAGCGGCGTGCATGCTCCGGATGCTCGAGGACAACAATGTCGTGCTGCGGGACATGACGCTCGAGAATCCGATCCGTGCGATTCGCGAGATCAGCCACGACATCACCTGTCGGCGAATCGTCCGACTCGCGAACGGGCGTGAGGTGAGTGCGCTCGACATCCAGCGCGAGTACCTCGACCGGGCCTTGCGCTACGCGGACAGCCAGGGGTTCCCGCCGCTCGAACAGCGCGCCCTCGAAATGTGGGAGCACTGCATGACCCAGCTCGAGAACGACCCGCTCAAGCTCGACCGCGAAGTCGACTGGGTGATCAAGTACAAGTTGCTCGAAGCGTTTCGCGAGCGTCACGACCTGCCGCTGGGTCATGCACGCGTCCAGTTGCTCGATCTGCAGTACCACGACGTGTCGCGGGCGCGCGGCCCGTTCTTCAAGCTGCAGGACCGCGGTCTGGTCGAGCGCGTGTGCGTCGACGAGGACATCGATGATGCGATCGACACTCCACCTCAGACGACGCGTGCGCGGCTTCGGGGCGAGTTCATCAAGCGTGCCAAAGAGCGCCGCCGTGACTACACCGTCGATTGGGTGCACCTGAAGTTGAACGATCAGGCGCAGCGCACCGTGCTCTGCAAGGACCCGTTCAAGAGTCGGGACGAACGAGTCGAGAAGCTGATCGAATCGCTGTGAACGATGTCCCGGACGTGACGCCGGGACCTCCCGTTTGTCGGATACCGTGTGGCGAGCGTGGCCGACATCTCCCATCCCCGAACCGACGGTGACTCTGACGATGGGCCCGATGCCATGACCGGCACCCAGGTCATGCAGCCCCGAGTGCCCGAATCCGACGCAGAGCAGTCCGCTCGCGCCGGGCTGTCGCCAGGCGCCAGGGCGTTCTTCGACTGGGTCGTGGTCGTCGGCGTGGCGCTGCTGGTCGCGATCCTGGTGCGTTCGTTCCTGCTGGCGCATTTCATCGTCGAAGGTCAGTCGATGGAGTCGACACTCGAGCCAGGCGACCGAGTGTTCGTCAACAAGATGTCGTATCGGTTGCACGATCCGAACCGTGGTGACGTCGTCGTGTTGCACGAGTTGACCGGCGTGAGCGAACGGGATCTCATCAAACGAGTCATCGCCCTACCGGGCGATGAGATCGAGATGGAGAACTGTGTCGTTCGCATCAACGGCCTGGTGCTGCAAGAGCCCTATCTCGACCCCACCGTGGTCACTCCGGGGCGCTGCGGCCAAGCGATCGCGCCGATGGTCATCCCAGATGACCACGTGTTCGTGATGGGTGACAACCGGCCTGGGTCTCACGACAGCCGCGCCCTCGGCACGATTCCGTTCGATGATCTCGTCGGCCGGGCCTTCGTGGTGTTCTGGCCCAAGAGTGACTGGCAGTGGCTCTGAGCTTCGGCCGGGCGGCCCGCTCACCGATGAATTGCGCCGATCTCTGACGTGAACCTGTCGACCATCCGGTCGACATGATCGCTGTACACGCCGTCGATCCCCATCCGGTACGCCTGCTGGAGACGGTGGTCGAGCTGTAGATCCCACGAGAACGCGGTGCGGCCGAAGCGGTGGAACAACGCTACGAGACCGCCGTTCCAGTCCTGCTGGTGCAGGTTGACGCCGTCGACCCCTTCGTCGGCCAGCCGTGCCGCTCGCCGTTCGGGGCCACCGTCGAGGCGTTGCAGCCTGGTCGAGTCGACGAGCTTGACGTCGGCATCGAGGGGGCGCAGTGTGCACAGCTGTTCGAGGTCGTAGTGGCACAGCCACAGGCGGTTCATCAGGTCGGGAGCGTGCGCCCGTACGGTGTCGATGACCGCAGCGCCCGTGTCGTGGCCCTTCAGGTCGAGTGAGAGGTGATAGCTCGTACCGCACGCCTCGAAGAGTTCGGCCAGGGTGGGTATGTGCTCGGGAAGCTGATCGCGTCGGAACCGGTCGATCGGGATCTTCTTGAACCGATTCGAACGCACCAGCCCGTCATGGTCGAGAACAGGCACGCCGTCGGCAGTCAGCCAGACATCGCTCTCGAGCCCGGTCGAACCCAACCGCAGGGCCAGCTCGAAGGCAGGGATCGTGTTCTCGGGCGCGTGTGCACGAGCGCCGCGATGAGCGAACATGATCGGGGTGTCGAGCAGGGAGGGAAGTCTCTGTTGCACGCCGGGCAATCTTGGCAGGTCGACCGGTCGATCCGCACGCACGTCCCCGAGATGTCGCCGGCGGGCACGGTGCCAGGGCGCCTGCGACTCCTAGACTGCCTCCGTGTTCAACCTTCAGGGCGGCGAGCTGATCATCATCCTGCTGCTCGCGCTCGTGGTGCTCGGTCCCGAGAAGCTTCCTGATGCGATGCGCAAGGCAGGCCAGTTCTACGCCGAGCTGAAGAAGATGTCGACCGGCTTCCAGTCCGAGTTCCGTGCGGCGGTCGAGGAGCCGCTCAGGGAGTTGCGGGACACGGCCAACATCATTCGAGACTCTGCCGATTTCACCCAGCTGCAGAATGGTGAGCGGGACGAAAAGCCGAAATCAGCCGAGATGCTCGCAGCCGCCGACCCCGCGGCAATCCCGACCGAGGATCTGCCGTTCGGGGAAGAGGTCGCAGATGCGGATCCGGTGAACGATCCGCAAGTCGAGCAGAATGCCGAAACGGTCGACGGCGAGCCGGTCGAGGACGTGTCGCCGGCAGTCCAAGAGCCGTTCTCGAGCGTCATCATCTCGAATCCGGCACCGCGACGCGCACACCCCTCGCTCGCGTCGCAATCCGCTGAATCAGATGGCGCTACGCACGAGCCGAAGCCGCGCCCACAACCGTTCGGGAGCGGCTCGGTGTCGAGCGCTGCGCCTCCCCACAGACCGCCGTTCGACGACGCCCCCTCCGAATCTGCCGGCAGCGACACCGAGTCGGTCTCGAACGTCGATGACGGGCCGTCGGCGGATGCCGGCCCCGGATCGGCCACCGAGTCGGGGGCCGACGCCGCGGAGCCCACAGCGTGAGCCGGTTCTCGTTCAGACGTTCCAAATCCGAACCGGCCGCCACCGACGGGCAGATGAGCCTGATGGAGCACCTCGCCGAACTCCGGATGCGGATCATCCGCAGTGGGCTCGCCGTAACGCTGGGGGCGATTCTCGTGATCGCGTTCTACGACCTGGTCATGGGATGGCTGCTCGAGCCGTACCGCAAGCTGTGCAGCCGCAAGCCGGCCGACTACTGCGGCGGGTCCTTCGACGTGAAGAGCGGCAAGGTGTTGCTCTTCAACCCCGATCCGATCGAAGGGTTCGCCGTCCGACTGAAGATCGGGTTCTACGGCGGGATCGTGCTGGCCCTCCCCGTGCTGTTGTGGCAGCTCTGGAAGTTCGTCGTCCCTGCGCTCCACAAGAACGAGCGCCGATACGCCGTCGGCTTCGTGGGATCGTCGGTCGCGCTGTTCGCATTGGGTGGCTTCATTGCCTTCACGACCCTCGAGCGGGCGCTCGAGTTCCTGATCAGCTGGGCGGGCGAGGACGTGGATCCGCTCTTCCAGGTGCAGGCGTACGTTCGCTTGGTCACGCTGATGGTGGTGGCATTCGGGGTGGGTTTCTTGATCCCGGTGTTGTTGGTGTTTCTCCAGCTCATCGGCGTCCTCACCCCGCAGGTGCTGCTGAGATCGTGGCGTTACGCGATCGTGGGCATCTTCTTCGTCGCCGCTGCGATCACGCCCTCGGGTGACCCGATCTCGCTGCTTGCGCTCTCGGTGCCGATGGTGATCCTCTACTTCCTGGCGATCCTGGTCGGTCGGCTGGTGCAACGTCACCGACAGCGCGCCGCGGCCTGAGCGACCCGGTGACACGACCTCGAGCGCATCCGGTCGTGCCGACAACGCTGTGACGTCACCGGGTGCTTCGAACCCGACCTGCGGGATGCGAGACTGATCACGTGCGGCCCGACCGCGACGCAATTCTCGCTCGCTACACGTTCGAACTCGACGCCTTCCAGATCGCGTCGCTCGACGCGCTCGACGCCGGGCGGCACGTGATCGTGGCCGCCCCGACCGGTAGCGGCAAGACGGTCGTTGCCGAATACGGCGTCGAGACCGCGTTGCGCGACGGTCGTCGAGCCTTCTACACCGCTCCGATCAAGGCATTGTCGAATCAGAAGTATCGCGACCTCGTCGCTGTGCATGGCGATGCACAGGTAGGCCTGCTCACCGGCGACAACTCGATCAACGGCGAGGCTCCGATCGTGGTGATGACCACCGAGGTCCTGCGCAACATGATCTATGGCGGACGCGACCTGCTCGACCTCGCCGTGGTGGTGCTCGATGAGGTGCACTTCCTCCAGGATGCCTACCGCGGACCGGTCTGGGAGGAGGTGATCATCCATCTGCCGCGGCATGTGCGATTGGTGTGCCTGTCGGCGACCGTGAGCAATGCCCAGGAGCTCGCCGACTGGATCGAGACGGTTCGTGGCCCGACCAGCGCGATCGTCGAATCGCGTCGTCCGGTTCGGCTCGACAACCTGTACTTCGTCGCTGATCGTACGAACGATCGGCTCCGGATGTTGCCCACCGTGGTCGACGGCCGTCCCAACCCCGAGGCCGCGAGGCTGGACGCGAGCGGGGTCCGGCCTGGTCGCGGTCGCAATCACGAGCGCGGACTGCACGGTGGCGGGCAGCGCAAGCTGGCGACGCCCGGCCGGCTCGAAGTGGTCGAGGTCTTGCGAGATCGAGGATTGCTGCCGACGATCTTCTTCATCTTCAGCAGGGCGCAGTGTGACGAAGCGGCGCGCAACTGTGCCGCGTCAGGGGTTCGATTCACCGACGAGGGTGAGCGCGAGCGGATTCGGGAGATCCTCGGCCGACGTCTCGACGGCCTGTTGAATGCAGATCTGGACGTGCTGGGTTACCAACAGTTCGCGGTCCAGCTCGAGGCCGGCGTTGCTGCCCACCACGCAGGTATGGTCCCCCCGTTCAAGGAAGTCGTCGAAGCCTGCTTCATCGAAGGCCTGATCAAGGTGGTGTTTGCGACCGAGACCTTGGCGGTGGGTGTGAACATGCCGGCTCGCAGCGTCGTGATCGAGAAGCTCACCAAGTTCACGGGTGAACATCACGAGGCGTTGTCGCCCGGCCAGTACACGCAGCTCACCGGACGGGCAGGTCGTCGCGGCATCGACGAACTCGGCAGCGCAGTCGTGTTGTGGAGTCCGTTCGTTCGGTTCGAACAGGTTGCCGATCTGGCGTTGAGCCGCAGCTTCCATCTTCGGTCGGCGTTCCGACCGACCTACAACATGGCCGCCAACCTGGTGCTCACCTACGACGCCCAGACCGCGCGTCAGCTGCTCTCGTTGTCGTTCGCCCAGTTCCAGTCGGACCGTGACGTCGTGCGCATCGAGCGGCGCCTGCAGCGTCAACGCGAGCGGCTCGTCGGATTGGACGAGGAAGCGACGAGCCCGTTCGGAGACATCGCTGATTATCGCAGTGCGATGGACGGTGTGAGCGGGCAGAGAGGCAGGGACGACCCGACGGAGATGGCCATGTCGGGCCTGCGCCCCGGGTCGGTGATCCACGTCTCGAAGGGCAAGTATCACGGCCCGGTGGCGGTCGTGGCGACGGCTCACCGTAAGGGGGGGCTCAAGCTGACGACGATCACGCCGAGTGGGCACGCCGTGCAGTTGGTCGCAGACGACTTTCCGGTTCCACCACAACAGATCGGCAGCGTGGTGCTGCCTGGCACCTATTCACCGAACCGCAAGGATTATCGAGCTGAGGTGGGACGCAGGGTCCGATCGGCCAAGCTGGCGCCCCGACCCCCGGATCCCGGGCGCCGAACCGGTGGGCCGCGCCCGGGAGCAGGCGTGCATCCGGTCGAGTTCGATCCCGACCTCAAGGCAAGGCTGCGCGCCGCCGCTCAGGCCGATCGGCTGCGCAGGGAGATCGTCGAGCTCGAGGCGAAAGTGCTGCATCGAAACGCATCGTTGGCGCGCGAGTTCGACGGGGTGCTCGCCGTGCTGTCACAGCGTGGCCACGTCGACCTGAACCGGTGGTGTCTCACCGAGCGCGGCGAGATGCTCGCCAGGGTGTTCCACGAGAGCGACCTGTTGATCGCGGAGTCGATCCGGCTGGGGCTGCTCGATGGCATCGACGCCCCGACGATGGCTGGGCTCGTGTCGTCGTTCGTCTACGAACATCGTTCACCCGAGGATCCACCGGCGCCGTGGTTCTCGTCACCCGACGCGTTCGACAGATGGAAGAGGATCGAGCGGCTCAGTGTCGAGTTGCGAGTGCTCGAGGCTCAGAACGGTCTGAGTGAACACCGGCCGCCCGAGCCGACGTTCTATTCGGTCGCATATGCGTGGGTGGCGGGCGAAGGATTTGCCGAGGTCGTCGCCGATGAGGAGCTGACCGGTGGCGACTTCGTGCGTACCGTGAAGCAGCTGATCGACGTGCTCGGACAGATCGGGAACGTCGCACCGGATCCGTCCACCCGATCCACCGCCCGCCGTGCCGCCGATGCGGCCTTCCGGGGGGTCGTGGCCGATTCGTCCGCGATCGAGCCGTCGTGACGATCCGCAAGGGCGAGGAATGGGGATGCAGCGTTCCGCGTCCCGATCGGTTGGTGGTCGCCGAGTCGGATCGTGCGCTTGCCGCACTGGTCGCCTCTGGCCGGCCCGATCCCTTGGGGGTCTCTGGCGGCGATGTCTTCCGTTCGGTCGGGTCGCCCGCTGACCGAGACCCGGTGCAGCGCCTGCCGATGGATTCGGTGCAGGTCGAGGCCGACGGCGTCCGGTACCTGTCGGTGGCACACATCCTCGTACGAAGGTCGTGGTGGACGGGCGGCATCGTGGTGGTGGCGAACGTGGATCATCTGGGGGAGTGGAACATCGCGCCGAGGGCGCACCCCAACGACGGTCGCCTCGACATCGTCGAGGTCGCGCCGACGATGTCGATACGTGATCGGCTCAAGGCGAGGCGGAGGCTCCCCCAGGGGACACATGTTCCGCATCCGGCCATCCGCATCCGTTCGGCGACGGAAGGGACGTGGCACTTCGAGCGGTCGCAGCGACTCTGGATCGATGGCGCATTCATCGGGCCGGTTCGGATGCTCACCGTCACGGTCGCTCCGGACACCTTCGCCATTCACGTCTGACACCAGTTCACGGGGATGGTCCCCGAGTCACCGGTGTGCGCCTCGTACGATGACCACCCGTGACGGTCTATGTCCCCGAGGAGTTCAGCTCCGACGAAGCCGATGTGTTGCGGCGGTACTTCACCAATCTCGACGGGCCTGTGTTCGCGTTGGTGAACCTGCCCGAAGTCGTCAAGGGTGCGCTGTTCGCTCGCTACAGCCGCAGCCCGAAGAGCCTCCGCCGTTTGTTCCTCGACGAGTTCGTCAATGACCTCGACATCGAGGGCGACGAGAGCATCGACGCCACGATCGGCCTCGAGCGGGCCGAGGAGCTGTACGAGCGGGTCTTCCTCGAATATGGCGACGACTCGGTCGCTCAGCTGGGCGGAGTGCACCTGGCGTGTGAGCAGGCGTCCAACATCCTCACGAAGATCCTCGAGTGGGGCCGGCTGATGAGCTATCTCGAGCAGAGCACCCGTTACATCAGCTATGACGCCCGACTCGGTGGTCGCTATCGATTCTTTCGCGACCCGGAGGTGCTCGCGAGTTCGTTGGGTACCCGCTATGTCGGCGACATGGACCGTATGTTCGACGCCTATTCGGCGGCGGTCAACTCGGTCACCAACCATGTGCGCGACACCGTGCCTCGCGACCCCGACGACAGCGAGTTCGTCTACCGGCAGGCGACTCGTGCCAAGGCACTCGATGCAACCCGCGGCATGTTGCCCGCAGCGTCGTTGTCGAATCTCGGTATCTATGGCACCGGCCAGGCGTTCGAGGCGCTGCTCTTGCGCATGCGGGCGCATCCGTTGCCCGAGGCCCGCCACTACTCCGACCTGATGCTGCACGAACTGCGCAAGGTGATTCCCAGCTTCCTCCGGCGGGTCGATCTCGCTGATCGGGGCGGACGCTGGACCGACTATCTCGCGAGCACACGCTCTGACACGGCCGAGCTCGTCGACCGCCTCTTCGGCGGTGTGCCCGCAGAGTCGGTGCCCGAGGTGAGCCTCGTCGATTTCGATCCCGATGCCGAGAACAAGCTGCTTGCCGCGATCTGCTACAGCCATTCGCACCTTGCCGAGGCCACATTGCTCGATCGCGTGGCCCATCTCGGTGTCGACGAGAAGGTCGCGCTGATTCGCGCGTACGTCGGCGAACGGGAGAACCGACGTCACAAACCCGGACGAGCATTCGAGCGAATCGACTATCGGTTCGACATCCTCTCGGATTACGGAGCATTTCGAGACCTGCAACGACATCGCATGCTGACGATCGAATGGCAGTCGTTGACGCCGAACCACGGTTGCACGAGACCGGATCTGATCGAGGCGTCCGGCTCCGGGCCGTTGTTCGACGAGAGTATGGATCGATCGGCTCGGCTCTTCGATGCGCTTCGACCACAGTTTCCCGAGCAAGCGGCGTATGCAGTTTCGATGGCGTACCGGCTCCGCTACGTGATGCAGCTGAATGCTCGCGAGGCGATGCACATGCTCGAGCTGAGGTCGGCACCCCAGGGGCATCCGTCGTATCGAAGGGTTGCTCTCGAGATGCATCGTCTGATCGCGGACCAGGCCGGGCACCACGCGATCGCGACTGCGATGAGCCACATGACGACCGAAGCGCCCGAACTCGAGCGCCTCGCATCCGAGCGGCGAGCAGAAGCACGCCGTGGTTTGTGACGGGTGTCACAGGGGTAGGCGGGAGTGTCGCGCCAGGAGCGGCCTAGTATCCGGCGCGACCACCGAATAAGGAATGACGATGGCTGACGACGACGAGACAGAAATCGAAGAAGAAGTCGAGGACGACGACACCGCTGATGTCGAACCCGACGAGGACTTCGAAGACGACGACGAACTCGACGTCGACGACGATGACGATGACGACGTCGCCGACGAGGACGAAGACGACGAAGACGAAGACGACGACGATCGTGCCGCTCGGGTTCGCAAGCGCAAGAGCGACGAGGACGACGACGACGACGACGAGATGATCGCCCCTGACGACGTGGAGGCCGATCTCGACACGATTCTCAAGGATCGGATGGTGACCGCCACCGACGACGATGACGATGATGACGACGACGACGTCACCGTCGATCGCAGCGAAGCTCCCGATGGGCTGCAACCCAAGCGGGCCGACGAGACGCTCTGCCCCAGCTGTTTCCTGCTCGTGCGGCCGAATGCCCCTGGTTGCCCCGTCGAAGACGACGCCTGCCCGATCTTCGGCTGATCATGACGGTGGGGCGTGACCGCATCGACCGGGTGATCGATGTGTTCGTGGCCGTGCCGATCTGCAGTCTCGTGGCGGCTCGCAGGGCAACGCCGATCGTGGTCGGCGCCCTTCGACGGGCCGTGCCCACTGGGCTCTCGATGATCGAGGGGGCGGGCCGCCGCGGCGGGCTCGACGTCGCCCGAGCAGCGTCGTGCGATCAGCAACCGCTCGACGTGGTCGACGACCCGCCCGAACCGAGCCGGTCGAGCCCGACACCTTCGGCGGCAGGCCCATCGGCAGACCTGCCGATTGCCGACTACGACCATCTCGCCGCCCGCCAGATCCTCGATCGGCTGGATTCGCTCGACCCGGCCGAACTCGAGTCGATAGCGGTCTACGAGCGGCACTACCGGCATCGTCGAACGGTGCTCAGTCGACTCCAGCAGCTCGGGGCATGATCGACCCGGACGTGCGGCAAGCCGGCCGGGACGATGCTGCTCAGTTGCGACATCTCGAGGCCGCCGCACGGCGCTCACTCGTCGAGCAGCGAGGTGGGCGCCGATGGCTCGACACACATCCCGAGCGTGGGGATGGCTGGGAAGCGTCGATCGATGCCTGTCGCGTGTACGTCGCCCACATCGGCGAGGTCTTGGTGGGATACCTGGTCGCCGCGCCGCGAGGTGAGGTGCTGCACATCGACGAGGTGTTCGTCCTCGCCGAAGCTCGAGAACTCGGATTCGGCGACGCGATGCTCGCAAGTGCGATCGCCTCTGGCCGACGTGACGGATTCCGTCTGCTCGAAGGCGAGTCGCTTCCGGGTGACCGTGACAGCAAGAACCTCTACGAGCGCGCGGGTATCAAGGCTCGGCTGATCACCGTGTCAACGGAACTCTGATCCAGCGGCAACCGGCCAGCTGCCGACGTGCGGCGTACGCAATGAGGCAGGCGGCTCAGAACAGGTTCAGTGACCGGTCCAGTTCGGGGTCCGCTTCTCGATGAACGCGGTGAGCCCTTCCTTGATGTCGTCGGAAGTCATCACCCGACGAATCGCGTCGTTCGTCATGCGAACCAGCGTGGGATCGTCCGCGCTCGCTGCCGCGAGCACGACCGCTCTCGACTCCCACACCGCCATCGGCGCGCACGCCGTGATCTGCGCTGCCAGGGCGAGCGCCTCGTCCATCACGGCTCCCGGTTCGGCGAGGCGCGACACCAGCCCGAGTTCGTATGCGCGTGCAGCCGGAATCGGCTCCCCGGTCAGAATCGCCTCCATCGCAGCGGCCTGCCCGATCGCCCGGGGCAGTCGGAAGAGGCCGCCGGCGCCGGCGACGAGATTTCTCTTGACCTCGGCGAGTCCGAACGCTGATCGGGTCGTGGCAACCACCAGGTCTGCCGCCAGGATGAGTTCGCACCCACCAGCGGTGGCCAGACCGTCGACCGCCGCGATGATCGGCTTCTTGCGCTCCCGGTAGACGAAACCGCCGAAGCCCCCACGCTCGGTACCCAGCGAGCCTCCCTCGCCGCTGTTGATGGCCTTCAGATCGGCGCCGGCGCAGAACACCGGGCGGGTCTGTCCTTCGATGTTGGCAGCGAGGATCCCGACCCACACCTCGTCGTCTGCCTCGAGCCGGTCGATCGCCGACTCGATACCGGCGGCGACGGACCCGTTGACGGCGTTGCGTGCCTCGGGGCGGTTGAGCGTGATGATCGCGACGCGATCGCGGGTTTCGTACAGAACGATGTCGGACATGGACCGAGCGTATTGGCTGCCCGTCGTCCGCACGAAGGTGGTACGGCCTCAGCCCGTCGGCGTCGCCTCGTCGCCGGTCGCCTCGGGCGTGGCTTCGGCCGGCGGAGCGGTTTCGGTAGCAGGTTCCGTTTGGGCGACGGACGCTGTCTCGGCCGGCGGAGCGGTTTCGGTAGCAGGTTCCGTTTGGGCGACGGGTGCGGGTTCGGCCGGCGGAGCTGTCGACATCTGCTGTGTCGAGGACGCAGGGGTGTCGGAGCCGGCGGTGGACGAGGGCGCCTCGGTGGGCTTCGACGCATCGGCGGAGCGATCAGCCTTGGGAGCATCGGAGCGCTTCTTGGGGCGCCGATCGTCGGCACCGCGTCCCGCCTGGCCCTTGCGGCGCGAGTCCTGGCCACGCGATTCGCCGTCCTTGTGGGGACGCTGATTCGGTCGAAGAGGCTTGGGCATCGGAGCCTTCGGATCGACCTCGATCTCGAACAGTTCGGCGATCTGCGGTAGCGCCGGGGCGAGCCGTTTGACGGTTGCCAACAGCTCGTCATTGACCACGTCCGGCTTGCGAACCGGCTTGACCAGCGAGCGAACGGGTGAGAAGGCGGCCGCCTCGAGCATCGCCGACCAACGCTCTGGGCTGTCCATCGGTGCGAGCGAGGCGTTGACGCTGTCGACCAGTCGTTGTGCGATGTCGACCGGGAACGGCACGCCGGCCTTGGGCGGCTGCGACGACAGTCGCAATGCCCGGATGACACGACCAACGGCCAGCGCCGCATCGACGTCGCCGAACCACAACAGGAGCTCTTGCTCCTGCTTGTGCACGAGCGCGGCCTTGAGCTCCTCGACGAGCGCGCCGGTGCTCTCGTCGCGAGCGACCGTCGGATCGCCCGAGGCCGCAACCACGCTGCGAAGGTCACGCAGGTCGAGATGTTCCATCTGCCGCTGAGCGGCTTCGGCGCGGTCGAGCCATTCCGCCAGACGCAACTTGGGCAGCAGGTCCTCGGCCATCTTCATGACGGTCGCTTCGGGCATTTCCGCCCGGCCTTCGGCGACGGCCTTCGCGTTCTCTTCGCGCACCCGTTGGCGCACGGCGCCCATCCCTTGTAGGGCGAGTTCCGCGATCGCGCGTTGCTCTTCGGGAAGTTCGGCCAACACCGTGTTTCGGTGGGCCTTGCCCGGGCGGAGCCGCTTCGGCTTCGGGCGCTGTGGCACCTCTGGTGGGGGAGTGAACGATGGACCCCGGCGGCCACGGTCCCCGCCACGTCCTCGACCGTCGCCGCGACCACCGTCGCCGCGTCCACGATCATCGCCCCGTCCGCCATCGGGCCCACGGTTTCCACGGTTTTCACGATCGCCACCCGGGCCGCGGTCACGTCGGGGTCGGCGGTCACCATCGCGCCCGCCCCGGTCGTTGCGATCGCGCTTGGCCCTCGTTTCGACGACGGGCTGGAAGTCTCGCTCGACCGGCAGCAACTCGACGACTGCCGGTGCGGCCTTCTCGCGGCCTTGTACGACCCCGAGCACGGTGATGCCGTCGATCTCCTGTTCGACGTCGACTTTGAGCTCGTCGCCGACTTTCGAACCGTCGGGGAGTATGGCTCCGTCGACGACGCCTTTCGGTTGGCGCGCACCGGCGGCACGCCAGGTCCAGGTGCCGTCGCCGAGCGCGCTGGTGAGTTCGATGTCGATCCGTCGGGACATGGGGTAGCACGGTATCGCCTGGAGGGGTGTCGCCACCATTGAGGTTGTCGCATTGCAGGCGGCTACCGTCGCTGCGATGCCGATCTACGCCCTCGGGTCACAGGTTCCGCAGATAGCGGACGACGCGTACATCCACCCGGACGCCGTCATCATCGGCTCGGTGACCATCGGTTCGGAGAGTTCCGTTTGGCCCGGAGCCGTGTTGCGCGGCGACGAAGGTGAGATCCGTGTCGGCGATCGCTCCAGTGTGCAGGACAACTCGGTCCTGCACACGACGCCCGAGGTGCCGACGGTCGTCGGCGACCGCTGCGTGATCGGCCACATCGTGCATCTCGAGGCCTGCACCATCCACGATGATGTGTTGGTGGGCAACGGCGCGATCGTGCTGCACAGAGTTGTCGTGAATCCTTGGTCGATCGTCGCGGCCAACTCGGTGGTGCTGAACGACACGATCGTGCCGGAAGGTTCGATCGCCGTGGGCTCGCCAGCGGTGGTGAAGCAAGGCCGGGCACGCCGCGAGTTGATCGCCGAGGGTGTCGAGGCATACGTCGTACGCTCGCGCCGCTTTCGGGACGACCTTCGCCGGATCGACTGATGCGGGTCCTCGTTCTCTGCGTTCCCCTCGATGACGCCGAGTTGGCGTCGGACCGTCTCTGGGCGGCCGGAGCGTGCGCCGTCGAGGAACGAGCTGCCGACGGCTCGACGGCTGAGCTGCGCACGATCTTGGCGGACTCCGATGACGTCTCGCTCGCCAGACTGGGTCGTCTGGCGCCCGGATGGACAGTCTCGTTCCTTGACGTCGACGACGCCCCGGCCCAGACCTGGCGCGAGTTCTCCGAACCGATCCTGGTCAACGATCGCCTCGTCGTTCGACCGGCGTGGCTCGCTCGGGTCGATTCACCCGATGTGCTCGAGGTCGAAATCGAGCCTGGGGGAAGTTTCGGCCTCGGCGATCATCCGACGACGCGCGTGTCGGCCGATGCCACGTGGAGATTGACGACTGCAGGCTCACGGGTACTCGACGTCGGTTGTGGCAGCGGGGTGCTGTCGATCATCGCTGCGCTCCGTGGTGCATCTCGAGTGGTGGCGATCGATATCGCCGAGGCGGCGAGAGAGGCGACACTGGACAATGCGGCCCGAAACGGTGTCACCGACAGAATCGAGGTGAGTACATCAGCGATCGAACACCTCTCGGGCTCGTTCGATCTGGTGGTCGCCAACATTCTCGCCCCGGCTCTCGTCGCGATGTCCGCCCATCTGCGTCGCCTGACCGCCCCTGACGGTCGACTCGTGCTGTCCGGAGTGTTGGCCGGCCAGCACGCTCACGTGATCGCGGCGCTCGCTCCGATGCGGGTCGTCACCACCACCGAACTCGAGGGATGGGCCTCGGTCGAGCTGTGTCACACCTGAGGCCGGGCTCAGGAGTTCAGGTGTCGAGCAGTCGTGTGATCGCCTCTGCGGTCGGCTGGGCGGGAACGGCACCGTGGACCGTGGTGGCGAGCGCTCCGGCCGCGGTCGCCCACCGCACCGCCTCGATCATCTCGTCGCCGATCGCGAGCCGAGCGGCCAGAGCACCGCAGAAGGCGTCTCCCGCCCCGGTGGTGTCGACGACGGTCACATCGAATGCGTCGACCCGAATCGTTCCGGTGCGACTGTGCACATCGGCGCCGGCGCCGCCGAGCGTCGCCACGACGGTCGTGCAACCAGCCTCGAGCAATCCCTCGGCACCTCCCAGCTGAGCGAGTTCGTGTTCGTTCGGCACGATCACGTCGCAGAGTGCGATCAGCTCGGAGGGGAGTGGAGCTGCTGGGGCAGGGTTCAAGATGACGGTGCTGCCACGTGCGCGAGCGGTGGCACAGGCCGAGATCACGGCCTCCATCGGGATCTCCAGCTGTGCGAGTACGACGGTCGCCGATGGCAAGCACAGCTCGGCGGAGACGGTCGAGTTTGCCCCGGGGATCACCACGATCGAATTCTCGCCGCCGCCGTCGACGGTGATCAGCGCCCGGCCGGTGGGCACGTCGACCGTGCGGACTCCGGTGGCGTCGATCCGTTCGGCGGCCAGCACCCGGCGCAGTCGATCGGCCGCCGCATCGGTGCCGAGCGCACCGACGAAGGCGGTTCGCGCTCCGGAGCGCGAAGCGGAGACGGCCTGATTGAGTCCCTTACCGCCCGGATGCTCGGCGTAGTCAGTGCCCATCACCGTCTCGCCGGGCCGGGGAAGGCGCTCGGTGATGGCGACGAGGTCGAGGTTCGCACTCCCGACGACGCACACATCGAACACGTCGGCCACGGTAGGGCGACGTCAGCTGACCGAGCGAGCTCGCACACCGATCGGTGCGATCAGACGGAATCCGGCCGCGTGCCGCTCGTCTTCGCTCTCGCCACCCCAGAAGCCGTATTCGTGCTGGTCGCGAGCGAACTCACGGCAGCTCGACCGCACCGTACAGGTGGCACAGACCTCTCTGGCTGTGGCCTCGCGACGTTCGCGGGCCTGGGGGCGCTCGGCCGGGCTGGGAAAGAAGAGGTGGGTCAGGCCCTTGCACGCAGCTCGGCGCATCCAGTCGTCCTCGGTGAGTTCCCGAGTGCTGATGATCTCGACTGCTGCCACTGAGAACCCCTTGCTCATCTGACGGGTTTCGACCCGTTTCGACCTGACTCCAGCTGGCCGATCGACGCCCCAAACGTCGCCGGACGAGTGATCACGATAGGCGTCGTTGATCGCGCAGTCAATTGCATGCTGCAAGTAACGCGATCGGTGGTCGCGTGAACGACAACGGTGGCCGTCAGCGGGCCGGCGGGCGGATGCGGAGCGCGGCGGATCGATTGCTGATCGTCCGCCCGTGTACCGTGGCGCCCATGGAGGTCGCCGAGCGGATTCGGTCACACGGAGCGTCGTTGACGTCCGCAGAGCGGCGAGTTGCCGAAGCGATCCTCGCTGCACCACAAGCGGTGGGATTCGGCACCGTCGCCGATCTGGCTCGCGCTGCCGACGTCGGTGCCGCGTCGGTGGTCCGCCTGGCCACGAAGCTCGGTTTCGACGGTTACTCCGACCTTCAACACTGTGTACAGAGAGATCTCACACGGCAGCTGCGCCCTGCTGCCGAGCGCATTCACGAAACGGTGTCAGGTGCGCGTTCCGACCACATCGCGGCCGAGCTCGCCAACGTACGGGCAACGCTCGACGGAGCAGACGACCGAGCGATCGGGGAGCTGGTCACCAGGTTGTCCGACTTGGCCAGACCGGTCGCCATCATCTCCGGCGACGCTTCGGCCGGGGTCGCCAGGCAGTTCGCCTCGCAGTTGCATCAGATCCGTAGCGATGTGCACGTGATCGACGGGAGTGACGTTGTCGTGCGTCGTGACCTGGCTGTGCTCGACGTCGACGCGACCGTGGTCGTGATCGATCTGCGTCGCTACGAGCGATGGGTGCTCGAGGCACACCGCATCGTGCACGATCGCGGTATCTGGTCTGCCGGTTTGACCGACAGCGTGCTGTCGCCGATCGCGGCTGCGGCTGAGGTGACATTCCTGGTCGCCGCCCACTCGGTAGGCCCGTTCGACAGCCATGTCGGCACGCTGGCCCTGTTGAATCTGGTCGCACTCGACGTAGCGACCACGTTGCGTCAATCGGCCACGGAACGGCTGCGAGTCGTCGAGGTCGCCTGGAGCGACAACTCATCGCTCACCGACGCCCACCTCACCTGAAGTCCCCGTTTCGCTCCTCGTCGGGCGTTGCGGTTCCGAAGGTCCGGCCGGCCGATCTGTGTGTCGCGTCAGCGACCCTGTCACCGCCAGGGTCGGGCGTCGATAGCCTGGCTCGAATGTCTGCCAGCGTCGTCGAGGAAGCGAGTCGTCGGCGCACGTTCGCGATCATCAGCCATCCCGACGCCGGCAAGACCACGCTCACCGAGAAGTTCCTGCTGTATGCAGGCGCACTCGGCGAGGCCGGTGCTGTGAAGGCCCGATCCGGTCGCCGCTCCGCCACGAGCGACTGGATGGAACTCGAGCAGAAACGCGGGATCTCCATCAGTTCGACCGCTCTGTCGTTCGACTACCGCGGGCACCAGCTCAACTTGCTCGACACACCAGGCCACCGGGACTTCTCGGAGGACACGTATCGCGTGCTGTCGGCCGTCGATGCGGTCGTCATGGTGCTCGACAGTGCCAAGGGCATCGAGCCCCAGACCCTGAAGCTGTTCGAGGTCTGTCGGTCGCGCAACCTGCCGGTGATCACCTTTCTCAACAAGTACGACCGACCGGGCCGCGAGCCCCTCGAGTTGCTCGACGAGATCGAGGAGCAGATCGGATTGCGTCCCACGCCTGCCACCTGGCCTGTGGGTATCTCGGGTGACTTCCGAGGCGTGCTCGACCGTCGCACGGGTCAGTTCACGAGGTTCACCCGCACGACTCGCGGCAGCTCGATCGCTCCCGAGGAAATCGTCGACGCAGAGCGGGCGTCGGTGGAAGAGGGCAAGGCCTGGACACATGCGCAGGAAGAGGCCGGTCTGCTCGATGCGATCGGCGCCGATGTCGACCTCGAGTCGTTCCTGGCGGGCGAGTCGACCCCGGTGTTCGTCGGGTCGGCGCTCACGAACTTCGGTGTGCGCAGCGTGCTCGACGCGATCGTGGATCTGGCGCCGGCTCCCGAACAGCGCGAAACGATCGACGGCGGCCGTCGTCCACTCGAGGGCGAATGTTCGGCGTTCGTGTTCAAGGTGCAGGCCAACATGGACCGCTCGCACAGGGACCGCATCGCATTCGTACGAATCTGCTCGGGCAGGTTCGAGCGCGGCATGGTGCTGACCTGCGATCGCACGGGTAAGCCGTTCGCCACCAAGTACGCGTCGACCGTGTTCGGCGCCGAGCGCACCACGGTCGAGGAGGCGTATCCAGGAGACGTTGTCGGGCTCGTCAACGCGACCGGACTCAATATCGGGGACTCGCTCTACGAGACCGAGCCGGTCACGTTCCCTCCGATCCCGCGATTCTCGCCGGAGGTGTTCGCGAGCGCCCGCCCGCTCGACACCGGCAAGTCGAAGCAGTTCCGCAAGGGGTTGGCGCAGCTCGACGAGGAGGGCGTGGTGCAGGTGCTCAGGGATCCCGACATGGGAGACAGCGCGCCCGTGCTCGCTGCGGTCGGCCAGCTGCAGTTCGACGTGTTCGCGAACCGACTCGATGTCGAGTTCAACGCGCCGATCGAAGTGCTCTCCGCTCCGTACGACTCGATCCGGCTGACCGACGACCGCTCGGCCAAACGGCTGCGCGAAATCGGAGGCATCCGCATCATGCAGCGTGGCGACGGACGGCTGGTCGCCTTGTTCGAGAGTCGTTATCGCCTGCAACGCATCGAGAACGACGAACCTGATCTCGTGCTCGACCACATCATCGCCGGCTGATTCATCGGGGGGCCCGGTGCCAGGGCATCGACGAGGGAGGCTCGACAGCTCCGGGGGGTGCCGCGACCACATGAGGGATCGCGTTGAGTACTGCGCCGGCGAGCCCGAGCTGCTCGACCGACGTTCGCCCGAGCAGGTGGGTCGGTGCTTCGAGGCCGAAGCTCAGGTTCACACTCGGTGTCCCGTCGATCCGGATCCGCCAGGTGTCGCGGCCTCGGTCGCCCGTATGGCTGCGATCCATCGCCCAGGCGATGCGCAGCTCGACGACGGGGGTCTCGTCGACCATGCCACGCCAGCACCAGTCGAGGTGGCTGACGGTTCCATTCCGGATCAGCCCCGCTGCGACCTGGAGGTCGTGGTCGGTCGTCAACATGCGGTGGCTCCGGGCGATGTCGCCGATCTCGAAGCCGAGCCGATGACACAGCGATGCGACGACCTCCTCGAACATGCCGTTGAGAGTGCTCGCTGGGGCCCATGAATCGCCGTTCAGGTCGAGGTCACCCGGCACCGACCCGAAGCCGAGGAGGTCGAACACGTACTCGGGGCTGCGCATCTCGTCGCACATCACGACTTCGCTGACGGTGAGGTGCGAGACATCCAGGCAGACACCCGAGGCGACGACCGCGAGCTGCTCGGCCGCGAACCCAGGGTTCAGGCCCGCACCCATGAAGCTCGACCCGCCGTGCCGACACGCCGTGTCGATCCGCAGTTGTCGCTCGGGTGACCAGCGCGGAGCGAAGGTGTTGCCGTTGATACTGATCACGTTCTTACCCGATCGCAGCAGCCGAACGATGTCGTCGTCGTGCGACCCGTACGAACCCCGCAGCCTCGCAGCGTGGATGACCACGTCCGCGTCGATCGCCTCGATCTCCTCGATCGATCCGGAAGCGACGACACCGGTCGACGCGCGACGGATCAGATCGCCGGCGTCCTTTCCGACCTTCTCATCGCTGTGGACGTAGACGCCGGCGAGTTCGAGACCGGCGTGGTCGATCACGCCGCGTAGGCAGGCGCGTCCCATTGCTCCCGTTGCCCATTGGATCACCCGATAGGTCACGGTCGCCCACTCGGGGCGCCGAGCCCCCGGATCGCTGGGGGAGTGAGGGACACGACGGTCGTCGTCGGTGCGGGCTGCTCTACGTGGGGCATCGTCGTGGAGTGCAAATCGGCGCTCACCGTTGTCAGTGTTGCACGACGCCGGGAATCGGGCGGCCTCGACGGGCGGTGGAGTACTATTTCGTCATGACGGAAACGCCACGCTGTCGATGGTGCAGGAGAGTGTTGCCCGAGCGGCACGGTCCCGGTCGGCCGCGCGAGTTCTGTTCACAGCGCTGCCGGCAATGGGACTGGGTTTCGCGTCAGCGAGCGCGCGAACTCGAACTGAGTGAGGGTGAACTCGTGGTCGCCAGATCCGAACTCGACGCGTTGCACGACGACCTCTACGTCCTGGCCTGCGCGGTGGATGATGCGGAGCGAGATCTGCGAGCCGCGGGTGCGAAGCCGTCCGTGACGGAGTTGAGAGAGATCGTCGGCTGGCTGCTCGACGGAGCAAGACCGCTCCGCGACCGTGAACTCTCCGCGCCGTCGATACCACCCGGCAAATCGTCATGACGATATAGCCGCTTCGGGGGACTCATCAGCGGAGCGGAAGGGGCCACGATGCTGCATGCCGGCATGGTCGTGCCGATGGCGGCGTTCCTGCGGACCCGTCGATGCATCGTCGATGGTCGCGTGGGTCGGCTCCAGGCGAGGAACCCCCGAGGGATCGTGCCGCACCGG
This sequence comes from Acidimicrobiaceae bacterium, assembly GCA_024641005.1. GTDB lineage: Bacteria > Actinomycetota > Acidimicrobiia > Acidimicrobiales > Ilumatobacteraceae > Ilumatobacter. The sequence goes on along the minus strand of JAHEDX010000019.1, from coordinate 14,281 downwards.
GGCCGTGGGTCGTCGGGTGGGCGCCGAGTCGGCCGACTGTGAGCAGATACAACCATCCCGTGCAGGCGGCCCCTCTCGGCACAACGCCCATAATCCTCGTTATGTCAATACGACTTCACGCGACCGACATTTCTTCTGGAAATCGTCAAGACTGATGGGGCCATATGCCCTGCTCTGGGGGTGGGCAGGGGTGCGCAGCACCAGAACCCGTTCCAGCGGCACTGCGGGCGGACCGATATCCAACTGTCCCTGTTGGAGGAGGAACCGCAGCCATGCACCGTTCGATCACGACAATTCGCCCAGCACGCCGCCATGTGCTCGGCGCGCTCGCCATTGGCGTGGTCCTGTCACTCTCGCCCGTGCTGCCGGGTTCCGGCACCCTGAGCGCCCAAGCGCCCGCCAGCGCCTTGAGCGGCCTCGCACGCGGTGCGCGTGGCGATGCGGTCCGTTCCGTGCAGCAGGCACTGATCAATCAGGGGATCTCCGTGACCGGCGGGATCGACGGCGTCTTCGGCTCCGCGACCGAGACAGCCTTGAAGCAGTTCCAATCCGGTCACGGTCTTCCGGCCTCCGGCGTCGTCGACGATGCCACCGCTCTCGAACTCGGCCTTGCCTCGAGTCCACTCCTCGGGTTGACCCAGGGCGTCACAAGCGATGCCGTGCGCGACCTGCAGACCAAGCTGATCGCGGCAGGGACCGCAGTCGCCGGTGGCGCCGACGGGGTGTTCGGACCGGCGACCACCACTGCGCTGAAGCAGTATCAGCAGGGCCTCGGCCTCTCCCCCACTGGCACCGTCGATTCCTCCACCGCTGCCTCACTTGCGTCGGTGACGGCTTCGTCGCCCGCGTCGAACCCCGGCACATCGACCGCACCCGGCGCTGCTTCCTCCTCCTCGGACACGTCGGCAATGGCGGGTTTGAAGATCGGTGCTCGAGGCGACGTCGTGAAACAACTGCAGCAGACGATCATCAACGCCGGCTTCACCGTGGTCGGTGGCGCAGACGGCATCTTCGGGGTGTTGACGGCCAATGCATTGCGCTCATTCCAGAACGCCAACGGTCTCGGGGTGACCGGCGTGGTCGACGGCCCCACGGCGACCGCACTCGCGGGCGTGACGGCACCTGCGGCTGCGGATCCAGGGGCCTCACACGACCCGACGGTGACGGCGTCTCCCCTGCTGGGCTTGAAGTACGGTTCGATCGGCGCTGATGTCAAGGCACTCCAGCAGGCATTGATCAATGCCGGTGTGGCCGTGCGCGGTGGTGCCGATGGCGTGTTCGGTACGGCGACACAATCGGCGCTCAAGTCATATCAGTCGGCCCATGAGCTCGACCAGACCGGACGGGTCGACGACGCCACGGCGGGTGCGCTCGCGTCGGCCGGGGGCACGACCACTGCTGCCAATCCGCTGCTCGGGTTGAAGTACGGCGCGCTCGGCAACACCGTCAAACAGCTCCAACAGGCCTTGATCGACGCCGGAGTCACCGTCCGCGGCGGCGCCGATGGCATCTTCGGTCCGGCCACCACGAATGCCCTCAAGGACTTCCAGAAATCGCAAGGCCTCGACGCCAACGGCCAGGTCGACGCCGCGACCGCCGCGGCGCTGGCGAACCCGAAGGCGGCTGCGACCCCGGGACCGACAACACCTGACGCAGGTGGCTATGCCGCCTACGGCGAAAAGGGCGTGCGGGTGACCACATTGCAGACCGCGCTCGTCGCGGCCGGTATCACGCTCCGCGGTGGCGTGGACGGCGATTTCGGTGCAGCCACCAGCGCAGCCGTCATCGAGTTCCAGCGCCGGGAAGGGTTGTCCGTCACCGGCAAGGTCAACGACGCAACCGCGACGGCCCTCAAACTGGGTAAGGCGGCCGAACCGACCACTCCCGATCCGGCGACCGTGACGATTTCGGCCTTTCCGGTGCAGGGCAAGTGCTACTACGGCGACAGCTGGGGGTATCCACGTGGTGGTGGGCGCACCCATCTCGGAGTCGACATCATTGCGCCGGCCGGCAAGCTGCTGTATGCGGCTGCAGACGGAACGATCACGAAGTTGTACGCCGATTACCCGGGCTCGCTGTCGGGCAACGGTGTCCGACTCACGATGGCTGACGGCACCTACTACTTCTACGCTCACATGACGGCGGTCGCCGACGGGATCACCGTCGGCACCAAGGTCACGGCAGGCCAGGTCGTCGGCACGGTCGGCAGCACCGGGAATTCTGGTACCGCCCACCTCCACTTCGAGGTCCATCCCCAGGGTGGTGCTGCGGTGAACCCGTACCCGCTGGTCAAGGCGATCGACGGCTGCTCGAACACCGAACCACTCCCGCAACCCTGAACAGCGCGCTCTGACGCACCACCGAGGATTCGCGGCCCTACCCTGCTTCCGATGACCGTCGTCGACGTCCAGTTCAGCCCGGCCAACACCGACTGGGCGACGTTGAAGGTGGCCACGTCGCTCGCGGAGGAGCGGGGCTTCGGTGCGGTGTTCGTGTTCGATCATCTCGCAGGCGTGCCACTCGGTGGCTCGACGATGCTCGAGTGCTTCACACTGCTCGGGGCGCTGGCACAAGTGACGACCAGGGTCGAACTCGGCACGATGGTCGCCAATGTCTGGAACCGGCAAGTCGGCACGTTGATATCCGCCGCAGCTTCGGTGTCGCTGATGTCCGAGCGCCAATTCCACCTGGGTATCGGCGCCGGCACCTCTCCCAGCGGTTCATGGGCCGTCGAGCAGCACACCGTCGGCGCATATGTCGAACCATCGATCGAGGCGCGGCACGCCCGCGTCGAGGAGGTGCTCGATCTGGCCGCCAGCCAGTGGTCGACCGATCGCGACGAGAGATTCGCCTCGTTCCCGCATCCCACTCCCCTGCCCACCCGCATCGTCGGTGTGAACAGCGAGCGATTGAGCCGGATCGCGGGGCGCAGCGCCGACGGCATCAATGTGCCGTGGCGACACCCTCATCGCGATCGGTTCATCGCAGCATGCAACGAAGAGGTGGGCAATCGCCCCTTCCTCCGGACGGCATACACCACGTACCACCCCGATCTCCTCGACCCCGCCCACCCGGATCGCGTCGCGATGACCGATCGCAGGATCGACCGATTGGTGCTCGCAGTATTCGATCGGCTCGACAACTGGGTCCGGTCACCCGAGTGGCACTGAACCAGTGACCGACACGTTGCCGACGCCCGAACGATGTGGACCCTCAGCGTCCGCTCCGGTCCTGTGCTCGCTCGTGCCCGACGCAGCGGCATCGCCCGGCACCGCAACCGGGCCACCTACTGTTGAACGGCGATGAAGCGGGTCCCAGCTCTCCTGCTGTGCGCGGTGATCGTCCTGCCGGCATGTTCGTTCGGGCCACAACGGTCGACCCGCCTCGACGTCGTGGATCCCGTCGTGGTGCTACTGGTGGACGAGGCGGGTGATCCGGTCGTCTCGGCCTCGTACGAGTTCGGTGGCGTCTCGCACGCCGCCGATGCATCCGGCCGGATCGAGATCGAGATCAGCGGGCCGGTCGCCGGTGTCGTCACCGCCGAGGGCATGCTGCCCGAACCTGTCGTCGTCGCGCCTCGTGACGACGACGTGACGGTCACGCTGCTCGCCCGACAGGGCCCTCATGGTCCGCGGAGCGTGGTGCACTTCGGGGGTGACGTGATGCTCGGCCGCCGGTACCAAGAGCCGACGCAGCTCGGTACCGCGATCGCCGACAGCGACACCGGGGCGCGTTCGGTGGTGGCGGACCTCGGGGTGATCAGCGCCGCAGCGGATGCCACCATCGTGAACTCCGAGACGGTCATCGGTGAGCTACCCGATGACGACGCGTACGCCGGCAAGCGATTCTTGCTGCAGTCGCCCCCGTCGATCCTGGCCGCGTTCGACGAACTCGGCGTCGATCTCGTCACGCTCGGCAACAACCACGCCTACGACTGGCGTGACGCCGGCGTTCGATCGACCCTCGGCATCCTCGACGATGCCGGCATGCCACACGCCGGCGCCGGGCTGACGCCGACAGATGCGATCCGGGGGGCACTGGTCACGGCCGGCAGTCGACAGGTGGGAGTCATCTCGGTCACCACCGTCGACGGCGATTTCGTCAACGACAGCCTGCCCTCTGGCGAGGCAGCGGTCCCCGTCGACCTGGCCCCAGCTGATGCTTGGCAATATGACGCTCGAATGTTCGGGTTCGGTGCGGTCGGTGATGCGTCATTCGTTCCGACCGCGAGGCGTCGGCCGGGAGACGCCTGGGACATATATCGCTCGATCGAGCCGGACCTGGCTCCTGAGGCAGACGCTGCGTTGTGGGCCGCCCTCACGGCACAAGACGCCTATCCCGAACTGCAGGACTGGGTCGCGCGCCGCGGGCACGGCGGCGCGGCGGCCTACGACCGCGATGTGGTCAAGGCAGAGATCGAGCGGCTCCGATCCGAAGGCGCCGGCGCCGTGGTCGTCCAGTTCCACGCGGGATACCAGTTCGCCACCGTCAAAGGCACGTTCGTCCGACAGATCTCGCACGATGCGATCGACGACGGTGCCGACATGGTGATCTCGCATCACCCGCACGTGTTGCAGGGTGTCGAGTGGTACCAAGGGCGGCTGATCGCGTACAGCCTGGGCAACCTCGTGTTCGATCAGGACTTCCTCGCGACCTTTCCCTCCGCCCTGCTGCGGGTCGTGATCGACGATGCCGGCGTGGTGCAGGCATCGTTGCTGCCGGTCATGCTGGTCGGGTACCGACCGGTACCCGTCGCGGGCGACGCCGCAGAACGCATCGTGCGCCTGATCGACACGCGGTCGGCGCTGCCCGCGGAGAGCGAGCGGATCGAAGGGTTCTCGGTCGGCGGCGTGTTGCTCGACGAGGTGATCCCGGGTGTCGAGCCTGCCACTGTCGCTTTCGATCGCAACACCGGCGTCATCCGACACGGGCGCATCGAGAACAAGATCGCGATGCAGGCCGGCCCGATCGAATCGGCATCCGTCCCGCCGTGCCTCGCCCTGCGCGCCGACGAGCTGCCCGAAGGTGTCGAATATGGTGTCGACCTCTTCGGCTGGGGGCGGTTCGACGACATGACGGCCGACGGCGAGCGCGGATCACCGATGCACTGGGTCACGCCCGACGACGTCGACAGCTGGGGCCTGACACAAGGATCCAGCCCCGACCCCACCGACGACGCGCTGCAACTGGACACCAACGCCAACCGGACGGTGATGACACGTTTCGTTGCCCGATCGACGCTCGCCGCCCATCGGATCTACGACTCCGACAGCGGCAACCCCGCTGATGGCACCCCGTCGTACACGCTCGAGTTCGATGCTCGCACCGACCGGGCAGAGGCGGTCACGATTCGCCTCGATGTGTTCTACGTGGATGCGTCGGACCCCACGAGCGACCCGACCTCCGGGCTGCTCCGAAGTGTCGAGCTCCCCGTCGACACGGGGCAGACGGAGGAGTGGCGAGGCATGGTGGTCCCGATCGACCCGGCCGTGTTCGCGAGTTCGGGAACCGCCACCGCTGATGCGGTGATGGTCACGGTGCTCGCCGCGCCCTCCTTTCGTGGGACTGTCGCGATCGACAACTTCCGCCTGCTCGAATGGCGCCCAGCCCCCCAGACCCCACTGCCGATGTGGACCGAGGTCGACGCCCTACGTGCGGCCGAGACCGAACGTTTCGAGGTAACGGTGTCCGGCTGTACGAACGTGTAGCGTTCGAGGTGTCGCAGAACCCGCTCGGGAGAGTCGGCGCCACAGCCAGTGGTGACGACGCCGAAGGAGCAACCACCCCGGAATCTCTCAGGCACACGGACCGGTCGGGCGAGGCAACGCTGAAAAGCAGGCGGTGTCCGCACCACCTCACCCACGGGGAAAGCCCTTTCCAGGGTGAAACTCTCAGGTACCGATGACAGCGGGGGCACGAACAACGATGTCAATCGGAGGTCCAGTGTCGACACCATTCAGTGAACTGCTCGCCCACGACGATTTCGTCGGACGCCACATCGGGCCGCGCTCCGACGACATCACCGAAATGCTCTCGGTGATCGGCGTCGACAACATCGATGCCCTCATCGACGAGACCGTTCCGTCGGCGATCAGATTGCACGAGGATCTCGCGTTGCCCGGCCCGAGAACCGAGACCGATGTCCTCGCCGAGCTGCGCGGGCTGGCGACACAGAACCAGCCGATGACGAACCTGATCGGCATGGGTTACTACGGCACCATCACTCCCCCGGTGATCCGACGCAATGTGCTCGAGAGCCCCGCCTGGTACACCGCGTACACCCCGTATCAGCCCGAGATCAGTCAGGGTCGTCTCGAGGCACTCCTGAACTTCCAGACGATGGTGTGTGACCTGACCGGGCTCGACCTCGCCAACTCTTCGCTGCTCGACGAAGCGACCGCTGCGGCCGAGGCGATGGCACTTGCGCGACGCGTCACACGCGGCGACCGCAGGCGCTTCTTCGTCCACCACGACGTGCATCCGCAGACGCTCGCCGTCCTGCGCACGCGTGCCGAACCGGTCGGTGTCGAGGTGGTCGTCGGTGACCTCGACGCGTTGACCGGAGATGGGTTCTTCGGCGCGATGTTCAGCTACCCGACGTCGAGCGGCGCCGTTGTCGACTGGCGTGCGGCGATCGCATCTGCACACGAGCTCGGCGCCCAGGCGATCGTCGCCACCGATCTGCTCGCCTGCGTCTTGCTCGAGTCGCCCGGCGCGCTCGGGGCCGACATCGCCGTCGGCTCCGCGCAACGGTTCGGCGTGCCCTTGGGGTATGGCGGACCACACGCCGGGTTCATGGCTGTCCGAGAGTCTGCAGCACGGTCGCTGCCCGGTCGATTGGTCGGTGTCAGCACTGACACCGCTGGCCGGCCGGCGTTGCGGCTGGCGTTACAGACACGCGAGCAGCACATCCGGCGAGAGAAGGCGACGTCCAACATCTGTACGGCGCAGGTGTTGTTGGCCAATATCGCCGGCCTCTACGCCACCTGGCATGGTCCAGACGGCCTGCGCCGTATCGCCCGACGCGTGCATTCGATCGCGACCCTCGTGGCGAACCATCTGAACGAGCACGGTGTCTCGGTCGGGAACTCGACCTGGTTCGACACTCTCACCGTCACTGCGGTCGATGCCGACGCCGTTCTCGCTGCTGCCGAAGAACGGGGTGTCAACCTGAGGCGCGTACACGACTCGGCCATCGGCATCTCGTTCGACGAGACGACAACGCTCGCCGTTGCATCGGTCGTTGTCGAGGTGCTCGGCGCCCCCGCGCTCGGACCGGTTCTCGAGATCCCGACGACGATTCCTCCATCGTTGGCGCGCACGGCGGAGCTCCTGCCCCAGGCCGTCTTTCACAGCCATCACAGCGAACATCAGATGCTCCGTTACCTTCGGCGCCTGTCCGACCGTGACCTCGCGCTCGATCGCACGATGATCCCGCTGGGCTCGTGCACGATGAAGCTCAACGCCACGAGTGAGATGGAGCCGATCAGCTGGCCTGAGTTCGCCGACATCCATCCGTTCGCTCCCGATCATCAGGCCCTCGGCTACCGAACTCTCATCGCTGAACTCGAACGGGCACTTGCCGAGGTGACCGGCTATGACGCCGTCAGCCTGCAGCCCAATGCCGGCAGCCAGGGCGAGTTCGCCGGCCTGCTCGCGATCCGGGCGTATCACCTCAGCCGAGATGACGATCAGCGCACGATCTGTCTGATTCCCGCCAGCGCGCACGGCACGAACGCCGCCAGCGCGGTGATGGCGGGAATGGATGTCGTGGTGGTCAGCTGCGACGACGCCGGCAATGTCGACTTCACCGATCTCGAGGCCAAGATCGCTGCGGCGGGTAACCGCTTGGCGGCGATCATGGTCACCTATCCCTCGACACACGGCGTGTTCGAGTTGGGCATTCGAGATCTGTGTGCGATGGTGCACGACGCCGGAGGCCAGGTGTACGTCGATGGAGCGAATCTCAATGCGCTCGTCGGTTTGGCCAAGCCTGGGCGCTTTGGTTCCGACGTGAGCCATCTCAATCTGCACAAGACGTTCTGCATCCCGCACGGCGGTGGCGGACCGGGCGTGGGCCCGATCGGAGTTCGCGAGCATCTCACGCCGTTCCTGCCGGGTGACCCGTTGGCCCAGCCAACTGGAGGAGTCGGACCGGTTTCGGCGGCACGGTACGGGTCGGCCGGCATCCTGCCGATCCCGTGGGTGTATCTGAAACTGATGGGCGGCACGGGGCTTCGACGTGCCACCGAGATGGCGATCGTGGCTGCGAACTATGTGGCGAGGCGCCTCGAACCGGCCTTCCCGGTGCTGTACACGGGAGCGAACGGACGTGTCGCCCACGAGTGCATCATCGATCTGCGAGAGATCACCCACACGACCGGGGTGACGGTCGACGACGTGGCCAAACGTCTGATCGACTACGGGTTCCATGCGCCCACGATGAGCTTTCCGGTGGCCGGCACCCTGATGATCGAGCCGACAGAGAGCGAGGATCGTGGCGAACTCGACCGCTTCTGCGACGCAATGTTGTCGATCCGCGGCGAGATCGACCGTATTGCCGACGGCTCGGTTGCACTCGAGACCAGCGCGCTCAGAAACGCCCCGCACCCGATCGCCGACCTGTTGACGGCGACCGATCGCGCCTACAGCGCGGAGGAGGCGGCGTTCCCGCTCGCATCGCTGCGGCTCGACAAGTACTTCCCGCCCGTTTCGAGGATCGACGGAGCCTACGGCGACCGCCATCTCGTCTGCAGTTGCGAGCCGCTCGAAGCCTACGCATCCTCGATCTGAGGTCGCGTCGCGGCATCTGCCACGTGTGAACGCGCGGTCGACGCCGTCGACCGAGCGATTACCTTGTCGTCGTGACCCTGAGCGACCGCATGCGTTCAGCAGACCGGCGGTGGTTCGTGCTCGTCGGCGGGCTGGTGGTGCTGGGGCTCCTGCTCGGAGTCGTGCTCGTCACCGGGGAGGAGACACCAGATCGACTGACCGGTGCCGATGCCACGGCGCCGACGTCTTCGAGCGCTCCCTCGAGCAGCACGAGCGCGGTGGCCCGAGATGACATCACGTCGACGACGATCGGTCCGGTCTCCAGATCCAGTACGACCACGACCACGATCACACGGCCGTCCGTCACGGTGCCGGGTCTCGACGATTACGAACTCGACATCGACGAGGACGCGCCCGGCGTGGTTGCCCGTCCGGCCCCCGCAGAGATCGACGTCGACGAGCCGCCGCCCAGCACGATCGCTCCCCCGCCGTGGGCGGCCAGCACGAGGGTGACCGCCGGCGGACATCTCGGCACCGACGTGGGATGCGCCCGGGACGTGTCGGTGGCATCGCTCGACCGCTTTCTGGCGGATCGGGTGGGCCCGGTACTCGGGTGGGACTACCAGCACGTCTATCGACTGGGCGGCGACCGATACCTCTGGATCTTCCAGGACGCGTTTGTCGATCACTCCGGCACCGTCGACACCCTCGGGTCGGCGCGATTCGTGCACAACGCTGCCTTGGTACAGCAGGGTGCGTGTTTCCAGCTGCTGCACGGTGGCTCGGCGGATCGGCCCGACGCGTTCGAGGTGGGTGACGGAAGTGCCGACCTCCGTACCAAGTGGTACTGGCCAATGGGAGGCGAACTGGTCGACGGTCAGCTGTGGGTGTTCTGGGCCGAGATGATCAAGGACCCCTATGACCCCGACCCGCCCGACGGTCTGGGTTGGCATCCGCAGCGAACCTTCCTGGCGAGCTACGACGCTGCGACACTTCGACGAACCTCGTTCTTCCTGGCGCCGAACAGCGGGGTCGCCCCGATCTATGGCTATGCGGTCAGCTCCGACAGCAGTTACACGTACCTGTTCGGTAACACCTTCGAGCAGAACCTCCTCAGCGAAGGCGGCTTCTGGAACGGTCCACACTCGGCGACCGACATGTGGCTGGCACGCGTACCGCGTGGACGCTTGACTGCCACCCCCGACTACCGCACGGCCGATGGCTGGTCGCCGAATCCAGCTGACGCAGTGCCGATCGTCAGCCGATTCTGGGCCGAGAACCCGATGCAACCGCGCTATCTCGACGGCCAGTGGGTCGCTGCGACAGCCGTCGACGGTTACTGGGGTGATCATCTGGCGGTCGATGTGGCTCCCCATGCGTGGGGGCCGTGGACGACAGTGCAGTACAGCCCGCTGCCTCCTCGCAATGGCGATCCCACGATGAACACCTACCACGCGCAGCCGTTGCCGTGGCGTGACGGCTACGGCTCGGTACTGATCACCGTTTCCAACAACGCTCGCGACATGCGGCGCGATGCTTGGAATGCGCCCTATCGGTATCGACCGATGGTCATCTACGCCCCTTACCAGGCGACGCCGGCGCCGCCGACACCTGCCCCCACCACGACCCTACCGACGAGCACTTCGACGACGAGCAGCACCAGCACGAGCACGTCGACGACCACCAGCAGCACCAGCACGTCGACCACGAGCACCAGCACGAGCACGACGTCGCTCCCGGTGAGCAGCACGACGAGTACATCCACGACCAGTACGTCCAGTACCAGTACGTCCACGTCGAGTACGTCGACGACCAGTACCTCGACGACGCCGCCCTAGGTGCCGGCGGGTGGGCCGGCTCTGCAGAAGCATGCTCGAACGTGCCAGGTCACCTAGCCTGCTGGCCATGAACGACGAATTCGGACGATCCGATGGCTTGGCCGATGTGATCAACCTGTTGGCGGCGCCGATCGCCGGGGGCATTCGTGCCGTCGAACAGATACGTCGAGGTGCCGACGAGCTCTTGCGGACGATCGAGAACCTGAATCGCACCATGGAGAATCTCAACGAGACGGCGACGCGGGTCAACCGGTTGGTGGGTGACATCGAGGAGCCGATTCGGGCGATGATCCCGCAGATCACCCGATCGGTGCAGGCCGCCGACGAAATGGCCAAGCTGCTCGAGGCACCGGTGCGGGCAGCGGCTCCGAACATCGAACGGATGGTCGATGTGCTCAGCTCCCCGGGTTTCGCAACGCTGCCCAATCAGCTGGGTGATTTCATGGGGGCCGTGAGCGAGATGTCGAAGCGTCTCGCACCGCTCACCAGCTTCGCCGAGAACGCGGGCGGCCTGTTCGGTGGGTTCCGGATGCCCGGATCGGGAGGTCAGCGCTCGACGACCCCGTCGCCGACTCCCACTGCTCCCGTGGCCAAGACGATCACCACCACGCCGGGTGCTCGTGCCACGACGGCGGCCAAGAAGGCAGCACCGAAGAAATCGGCTGCCAAGAAGGCCGCCACCAAGAAGCCGGTCGCCAAGAAGGCAGCACCGAAGAAATCGGCTGCCAAGAAGGCCGCCACCAAGAAGCCGGCCTGACGTCAGACGAAAGGCAGTGGCACCACGGTGCCGGCCAGGCGCGTCCCTCGCACGTCGACCTCGACAGCAGCACCGATAGCCACATCGGGCCGGACGAAGGCCAGTGCGATGCCGTGCTCGAGGACTGGCGAGTAGTTGCCCGAGCTGACGCCGCCGACCTCACTGTCGTCGCAGTACACGGCACAGCCGCTTCGCGGTGGGCGCCGACCCTCGGTTGCGATGCCGCGGAGCCGCCGATGTACGCCGCGTTCGCGCTCGTCGATCAGTGCCGAGCGTCCCCGGAATTCTGGTTTGTCGAATGCGACCACCCAAGACAGTCCGGCCTGGAGCGGGGTGATGCCCGGCCCCAACTCGTGGCCGTGCAGCGGTAACCCGGCTTCGAGCCGGAGCGTGTCCCTGGCGCCCAGCCCGGCCGGGCGGATGCCTGCCGCGGCGAGGTCGGCCCATAGCGAGGCAGCGACCTCGGACGGCACCGCGAGCTCGATGCCCGGCTCACCGGTGTATCCGGTCCCGGCCGCCACGACGGGCTGGCCGTTCCACGTGCAGCGAGTGACCTTGAATCGACCGGCCGCAGCGGCTTCAGGAAAAACCGTGCCGACCCGCTCACGAGCGTTGGGGCCCTGCACCGCGATCACCGCTCGCGTGGACGTGATATCGATACCGCCGATCGCGTCGGTGACCCGGCTCGTGTTCGATGCGTTGGGCATCACGTCGAAGACCGGGTCATCGCCTGGATGCCACCAGACGATGATGTCGTCGAGCACCGAGCCGTCTGCGTCATCGAGCAGATGGGTGTACTGGGCGCGCCCGGGACCGATCTTGCCGAGGTCGTTCGTGAAGGCGGCCTGGAGGACGTCGAATGCGGAGGGCCCGGTGAGGCGAACCGTGCCGAGGTGCGACACGTCGAACATCACAGCGTCGGATCGACAGGCGAGGTGTTCTTCGATCGTGCCTGTGTACTCGAGCGGCATGTCCCAGCCGCCGAAGGGCACCATCTTGGCGCCCAGCGCTCGGTGCACCGTGTCGAGAGGCGATCGATTGGTCACGTCGGCCGCTATTGAGCGATCGCTACGGGCACGTCGTAGCCGAGCGGGATGAGCTGGGCGTCGACCTCGTGCTTGACGCCTGCCAGCGACAAGACGTTGAGCACACCTTGGCCGTTGGCGAGCACATCGATCAGTTCGTCTCCCTGGGCGAGCACGACAGAACTGCCGTTGATCACCAGGTGGGCCGACGAGATATCGGTGCTGACGTGTTCGCGGAGGTAGTTGAACACCTCGCGAACCGACTCGAGCTTGATACCGGCGTCGAGCAGCGTCTTGATGACGCGCAGCTCGAGAAGATCTTTGTAGCTGTACGAGCGGCGACTTCCGCTGCCCGACGCGTCGGACAGCGACGGCCGAATGAGATCGGTCCGTGCCCAATAGTCGAGTTGGCGGTAGGTGATACCGACCACTTTCGCCGCATGTGTTCCGCTGAAGCCTTCGCTCATCGCGTCTCTCCGTTCGTCGTGCTGCACCCGTATGGTCCGGGGCGCAGCTGCCTGCCCCAACCAGGTCCGAGTCACGGCCGATCTGATCGCACGTACACCGGTGTAACTACGGACATGTCAGCCTACGCGCGGCCGCGCGCGCCGTCAATGTCATCGTGAACTTCAGGGTGAATCCCCTGGTCAGCCTGCGAAATCTTCAGGAGTCACGTTCTCGATGAAGTCCATGAATTCGTGGATGATCTCCTCGGCCTCTTCTTCCGGTTCGGGCTCGGGGATCTGGCCGACTTCGTCGAGTAGCTGGTCGGCGGCGAAGATCGGGGCCTCGCAACGCACCGCCAGCGCGATCGCGTCTGACGGCCGGCTCGACACCACGCGCTCGCCCGCCGGCGTGGTGAGATGCAGCTCGGCGTAATACGTGTGATCGCGGACTTCGGTGATCACGACGCTGTCGAGCTTGGCGCCCAACAGCTCGACCACCGACACGAACAGGTCGTGGGTCAATGGCCTTGGTGGCACGATGCCTTCGAGCTGGTAATGGATCGCCGACGCCTCGGGGCTACCGATGTAGATCGGCAACAATCGGTGCTCGCCGGATTGCTCTTGGAGCAGCACCATCGGAGTGTTGGCCGGGATCTCGACCCGAACGCCCACCAGTTCCATCGGAGTCACAGGGATCAGCCTACTCCCCCGCCGACTTCGCGATCTGGTCGGCATTCAACTGGCATCCACGATGTGGTCAGGACTCGAAATTGTGTCGCAGTGCCTGACGTGTCATCGCCGCTCGGAGCTTGGCGCCGAGTGCGTCGAGACGCTTGAGCTCACTGAGTGCGGCCGCTCTGGCCTCGGGGTTTCGTTGTCGAAATCGCGGCGTGACGAGTTGCTCGAACAGCGAGGCCTCGCGCTCGGCCGACGTGCGCCAGTTGCGCAGATGCCTCGCGTCGACGCCAGCGCGAAGGAACTCACACGCGGTCTTGGCGATCTCGACGGCATCCTCGCCGTACAACGCCGTGCCGCCCGTCTGGCTCGGGGCGAGGATGCCGAAACTCTCGAGCTGGGTGAGCTCGGTATCGGTCATGCCCGTCATCGCACACAACTCGCTCCGGTCGAGCAGAACGCTCGGTAGCAACTGTGTCTCGGCGAGCACGGCCTCCGCGTCCGCGTCGGCCGCAGATGGATCGCCTGCCCGCTCGGATGCCAGCTTGCCGCGAGAAGCCGGGTGTGACCTGATGCTCTGGGTCGGAACCTCGGTGGTCAGGTCGACCTCGTCGGGCTCGGCGTCGGTCGGGTGCCCGTCTCCCGGTCGCGTCGCGTCGGACGGCGACTCGCTGGATCCACTGCCCCCGGTCACCTCTTCGTCTCCATTGGGACGCAAGTGCTCGCCGGTGGGATCGATCTCGCCGGTCTTGAGCCGATCCTTGATCA
>JAHEDX010000018.1:34088-55341 GCA_024641005.1 Acidimicrobiaceae bacterium | reverse complement strand
GGCAGGACCGTTGATTCGGAGTGTCTCGTCCTTGCCGGGCACCATCATCAGCACTCCGGCGTAGGGATGCTGGATCAGGTTTCGGTAGCTGTCGAGCCGGTTGTTGCCGTTGAGGTCGGGGATCGCGATGTGGCGATCATCCAGGCGTCGCACGAAACCTGCGGGACCACCGCGTGGCGAAGCATCGACCGACCCGTCACCGTTCGTGGTGGCGAGCACCAGGAATGGGCAACGTTCGATGAACGCTGCCATTCCTTCGTCGATCGAAGAGTGCTCCTTGCTCACCGCCCCCTCACTCGGCTTGCGATACAGCGCCTCGAGTTGCTCGAGTGTTTCGATCCGGCCGGGCAGGTCCATGCCGTGAGTATTCCACGGTTCGATCCGGGTGATCTCACGTCCATGTTCGTACTCGGTCGGCGGATCACGCGGTCGACGGTGATGGGAGGAAGCGACCGGTCCGGCCGTTCGCTCAGCGAGCTTCGAGGAGGCGTTTGAGCGCGGCGAGGTCCTGGTTCATCGCGCGCCTCATCGAGACGGCCATCAGCGGTGCCGCCAGACGCGAGAACCCCGTCGGGTCGCCATGGTTGCGGAGTGTCACGTGGGTGACCCGGTCGCCGACGGCACGCCACGTGTAGGTGGTGTTCATCGGGAATGGTCCCTGCGCAGTTCGCATGGCCACCTGTTCGCCGGGCGAGAACTCGGTGATCTCGTACGTGTACACGAGTTCCCTGCCCATGAAGTGGGCCCGGAACGTGATCAGTGAGCCGAGCGTGATCGGTGGCTCGGTCTGCCATTCGACCGATTCGATTCGCCGGTACCACTCGGGTGCGTTCGACGGGTCGCCCGAGTACTCGGCGACCTCGGTGATCGGCCGCTCGATCACGATCGTGGTGGTGATGTCGACGCTCATGTCTCGATGCTCGTCATGGTTGCTCCGGACGATGTGAGCGACGACTGGGACGTGGCTGCTCGATGGATGCGAATCGGATGGATACGAATGAGGTGTAGCACACCGGATCTGACCGGTTCCGATGCCACCGGGCCCGAGACGGACTGATGTCGACGTGAGACGGGTCTCGGTGCGTCCGGAACTCGATGTCGGGCACGTGGGCCCTGCCCGTGTCACCGAATGTCGTGCCAGACTGGACCAGGCGAGCGCGACCCGACGAAACCGTCGCGATACGACTGAAGGGCCCAACACGATGAAGACAGCACCCGAACTCGACGAGGCGATTGCCGGTCAGACCGTCGCGACGCGATTTCTTGCGAATCTCGAGCGCAACGCCGACGTCGAGGTGTTGCGCTGGAAGGACGGCAGCGGCGACTGGAACGTGCGGACGCTCGCACAGCTCGCCGACGATGTCGCCCGACTGGCCGGCGGCTTGCGCGCCCATGGCATCGGCAAGGGCGACCGCGTGGTGTTGATGCTCGCCAACCGGCCCGAGTTCCACGCGATCGATCTGGCCGTGCTGTTCTGCGGCGCGACCCCGGTATCGATCTACAACTCCTCGGCCCCCGACCAGATCGACTATCTGGTCAATCACTGCGGTGCCAAGATGGCCATCATCGAGAACGAGGCGTTCCGCTCCCGGTTCGCTGCCGTCGAGGATCGGCTCGGCACGATCGAGACGATGGTGGTCGTCGAGCCGTCGGAGTCGACCCCGTCCGACGTGGTGCGTCATGCCGACTTGCTCGCCTCGAAGCCCGTCGATCTCGCCGAGGCCGTGCAATCCGGTGACCCGACCGATCTCGCCACCATCATCTACACATCCGGCACCACCGGCCCGCCCAAGGGCGTGATGCTGAGCAACCGCAACGTGTGTTGGACGCTCGAGTCGCTGAGCAGCTCGATGCGGGATCAGACCGGGCTCGAGGACATGACCGGTTTCCGTCACGTGTCGTACCTGCCGATGGCGCACATCATGGAGCGCCTGCTCGGGCATTACTACCTGATCGAATTCGCGACGCAGGTCAACTGCTGTCCGGATTCGAGCCTCGTCGCCAAGATGACGGCAGAGGTACACCCTCAGTTCTTCATCGGTGTGCCGCGTGTCTGGGAGAAGCTCTACGCCGGTGTGAACGCTGCCATCGCCGCCAAACCCGACGGCGCGAAGGCGTTCGCGGATGCCCTCGCTGCGGCGGCCCCTATCGCTGAGAAGGTCGCCGCGGGCACGGCGGACGAGCAGGAGGCCGCCACCTACGCCTACCTCCAGAGCGCCGCGTTCGGCCCGGTGAAGGCCATGATCGGCTTGGATCAGGCACAGGTCTGCATCAGCGGCGCGGCACCGCTGCCCGCTGAGGTGATGTCGTGGTTCCGCACGATCGGCGTGCCGCTCAGCGAGGGGTACGGGATGTCGGAGACGACGGCCGTTCTCACCTGGTCTCATCTCGCCAAGCCGGGCTATGTGGGTCGGGCCGCGCCGGGCGTCGAGATGAAGCTCGGAGACGACGGCGAGGTGCTGGCGCGGGGCGGCAACATGTTCGGGGGGTATCTCGATGCTCCCGACAAGACAGCGGAGACGGTGGATCCCGACGGCTGGGTCCACACCGGCGACATCGGCGAGATCGACGACGACGGATACTTGCGCATCGTCGATCGCAAGAAGGAACTGATCATCACCGCGGGCGGCAAGAACATCAGCCCGGCCAACCTCGAGGCAGCGCTCAAGAGCATCCCACTGGTCGGGCAGGCCTGCGCGGTCGGCGAGAAGCGACCGTTCGTCGCAGCGCTCGTGGTGCTCGACCCCGACTCGGCGAAGGCCTGGGCGGCATCTCGCGGACTCACCGGGGAAGCGGCCACCCTGTCGGCATTGGCAGACAACCCCGACGTGATCGCCGAGATCGAAGGGGGCCTGGTCGAGGCGATGTCGACGTTCAACAACGCCGAAGCCGTGAAGAAGGTCAAGGTGCTCGGCCAGGAGTGGATGCCCGACACCGACTTGTTGACCCCGACGTCGAAGTTGAAACGTCGTGGCATCCTGGCGCACTTCGCAGGAGACATCGACGCGCTCTACTCGAGCTGACACGAAGGACTGCATCATGAAGCAACTCTCTGGGCTCGACGCTGCGTTCCTCTACATGGAGACGGCCAACACGTACGGGCACGTGAACGGTCTGGCGATCTATGAGCGGCCGTCGCCCGACTTCGACCCGTACGCCGCGGTGTATCAGCGGTTCGGCTCGCTGGTCGGGCACCTCGAACCGCTTCGGCGACGCGTCGTCGAGGTGCCGTTCGGACTCGACCATCCGTACTGGGTCGACGATCCGCACTTCGATCTCGATTTTCATGTTCGCCAGATCGGGCTTGCCCCGCCCGGCGCGGCCGACCAGCTCGCCGAGCAGGTGGCCCGCATCATCGGACGACCGATGGACCGCAGCCGCCCGCTCTGGGAGGTCTATGTGATCGAAGGTCTGGGCGACGGCCGCTGGGCGATTCTCACCAAGACCCATCACGCCACCATCGACGGCGCGGCCGGCGTGATCATGCTGAAGTTGATGACCGACGAGAGCGCGGACGCGGCCTGGCCATGGGAGCCCGTCGAGTGGCACGGCGAGACGCTGCCGACCGACAGCGAATTGCTGCGACGCACGGTGAGTCATCTCGTCGCCAACCCGGTGAAGGCGGCCCGGCTGTCGCTGCGAATGGTTCGCAATTTCGCCGATGCCGCCGGGCTCTCCAGCCTCAGCGACATGGCATCGAAGTCCCGCGAGCTGATCACGTCGACCGCCGGGCGATCCGAGCAGGCTGCCGCACTCGCCGAACAGGTCCGTCGGGTCA
Source organism: Acidimicrobiaceae bacterium (assembly GCA_024641005.1). Classification (GTDB taxonomy): domain Bacteria; phylum Actinomycetota; class Acidimicrobiia; order Acidimicrobiales; family Ilumatobacteraceae; genus Ilumatobacter. The sequence goes on along the minus strand of JAHEDX010000018.1, from coordinate 51,563 downwards.
CGATGCCGCTCACACCCGCTCCGCCGACGCCGTGGAACAAGAGTGTCGGCCCCGATCGCCGGTTCGCGATGCGCTCCACGGCGCTCGCCAATATCAAGCGACTCAAGGAAGCCACGGGCGGAACGGTCAACGATGTGGTGATGGCGATCTGTGCGGGAGCCCTGCGCGAGTACCTGCTGCGTCATGACGCGCTCCCCGACGAACCGTTACGGGCCATGGTGCCGGTGTCGATCCGGACGGGCCTCGAGGAGGATCCGTGGACCAATCGGGTCTCGTCGATCATCGCCGAGCTTCCGACCAACTGTGACGACCCGATCGAGCGGGTTCTGCTCTGCAAGGCCGCCATGAACGAGGCCAAGCATCAGCTCGATCTCGTTCCTGCCGACGCCATCATGCAGGCGACCGACACGACGTCGCCGGTGGTCGCCACCGCCGCCGTGCGCCTGATGGCTCGGCTCTCCGATCGAATCAACTTGCCGATCAACGTGGTGATCTCGAACGTGCCCGGTCCGCGCGAGGCGCTCTACTTCGCGGGCGCCAAGCTCGACAACTACATCCCGGTGTCGACGATCAGCAACGGGGTCGGATTGAACATCACGGTGCATTCGTACGAGGACCGACTCGACTTCGGCTTGGTCGCCGACCGCGAGCTCGTGCCAGACCTGTGGGACCTCGTCGACCTGCACATCGACGAGATCGGTCACTTGTTCGAGGCGTCGGGTGCCGAGTGGGCGGTGCCACAGCCCCCCGCTGCCGGTCGGCGTGGAGCGATGCCTCCGGTGAAGGTCCGCAAGGTTGCCGCCGACCATCCTGCTACGGAGCCGCCGCCAAAGAAGCAGTCCGGCGCCAGGAAGGCTCCGGCCAAGAAGGCGACCGCGCAGAAGACGCCGGCGAAGAAGGCGACCGCGCAGAAGACGCCGGCGAAGAAGGCGACCGCGCAGAAGACGCCGGCGAAGAAGCCCAGCGGCAAGAAGATGGCGGCCAAGAAGTCCGCGGCGAAGAAGTCCGCGGCGAAGAAGTCCGCGGCGAAGAAGTCGACAGCCAGAAAGGTTCCGGCCAAGCAGTCGGCTGTCGAGTCGACGAACTGATCGCACCGACCGTCGGGCTGATCAGTCCCCGGTTGCGATCGGACGTTCGGGGTCCGACGACCACTCGCTCCACGAGCCCGGGTACAACCGACCGCCTGTCAGCCCGACCAGCGACATCGCCAACAGTGCGTGGCACGCGGTGACTCCGCTGCCGCAGTACACGATCGCATTGCTGCCGACGCCTGCGAACTGCTCGGCGATCTGGGCGATGGGAAGCATCAGCCCGTCGGGCCCGACGTTCGCCCCGTGGAACCGGTTGATCGCCCCTGGAATGTGACCGGCCTGCGAATCGATCGGCTCGTGATCCCCACGGAAGCGTTCGGGGGCGCGAGCGTCGATCACGGTGCCACCGAGTTCCGCACTCTGTTGGGTGGCATCGATGTCGACGATGCCGGTCCAATCGGGGGCCGGCGGGTACGAGCCGGCGCCGGGCGCCGGCCGCTCGACGGTGGTCGGTCGACCGGCACCGATCCAGGCGGGATAGCCGCCATCGAGCACCGCGACGCGGCCGTGTCCGATCGAACGGAGCATCCACCACAGACGCGACGCCGTTGCTCCACCGGCGCTGTCGTAGACGACCACGAACGAGCCGGGTCCGATGCCGAGTTGCCCGAGCAGGGCGGTGAAGCGCTCGACGGTCGGCAGCGGGTGCCGACCCCCGCCTGGCCCGCCGGCCAAGTCGTCGTGGAGATCGACGAAACGTGCGCCGGGAAGATGGCCGGCGTCGTACTCGCGACGGCCCTGGGCGTGATCAGCGAGATAGAAACGCACATCGCACACCACGAGGTCGGGATCGTCGAGGCGAGCCGCAAGGTCGGCGACAGAGATCAGCGACATGATCCGACCGTACTCCAGACGACGAGTCGGTGGGCAGGGTGGTCCCGGGCGTCGACACTCGTGGAGGGTGGGGAACGTAGGTTGGCGGCGTGACGACGTTCGAGCACAAGCCGACGCTGACGGGAGATCTCGTGATCTTGCGTCCGATCTCCTCGGCCGACGCCGATGACATGTGGGCCGATCTGCACGATGCAGAGGCGATGCGCCTGACCGGAACTCACAGCTCGTTCGATCGTGACCAGATCGACCAATGGTGCGCGAGCCGTGCCGGCCAGGTCGACCGTCTCGATCTGGCCGTGGTCGACCGCGCCTCGGACGGGTGGGCCGGCGAGGTGGTGATCAACGAGTGGGATGCCGACAACCGATCGTGCAGCCTACGGATAGCACTCGGTCCGGGCGCGCGCGGTCGAGGTTTGGGCACCGAGGCGATCCGTCTCGTCGTCGATTACGTCTTCGATCAAATCGACGACCCGCCCGTGAATCGCGTGTCGCTCGAGGTGTACGACTTCAACCGGCGTGCGATTGCGGTCTACGAAGCGCTCGGGTTCCGGCGCGAAGGGGTGCTGCGCGAGGTCCTGGCCTGGGACGGCCGGTTCCACGATGCGATCGTGATGAGCATGCTGCGCAGCGACCGACCGGCCTGAAGCGTCGGACAGCCCGCCGGGACGGACGAGGTCGTAGTGTCAACCCTCGTCGAAAGGGGACACATGGGCACGCATTGGATCGTCGAGGGAAAGATCGACCCGCGCTGGCCGATCAATACGCGTGGCAATATCGGTGAGGTCTTCCCGGAAGTCCTCACGCCACTCTCGTACGAGCTGGGTGTGCTGGCGGCCGAGCGGGCGTGGCGCGACTCGTACCGTGACATCGGGGTGTTGCAGCCGGATGACTTCGCATCGGACGATCCGCAGATCATCGGGCTGTACGGCGGGTATGCCTACCTGAACATGTCGTTCCTGCGAGTCCTGGGGGTGCGGGCGCCAGGGTCGTCGGCCGAGGCGATCGATTCGTCGTTGTTCGGCGAGTCGAATGCCCCGTCCTACGTCGCACACAAGGGTGACAGGAACCTTCGGGCGTCACTCAAGATCCTGAGGACCGTGCTGAAGGCGCTCAACCAGAAGGAGTTGCCGGCGATCGTCGCCGACAGCTTCGAGGCAGCCGACGCCTTCATCGCCCAACGGCCGGCGCTCGACGCGCCGGATGACGTGCTGCTCACCTATCTGTTCTCGGTGACCCAGCCGTTCGAGCGAGTCTTCAAGAACCACATGACATCGACCGCCTTGGCGTCGATCGTGTCGGGGGTGCTCGCCGACGCAGCGGTGGCCGCCGGGGAACCCGGCCTCGTGACGCACTTGATGGGAACCGCCGGCGACGTTCGATCGGCCCAGTACTCGCGTGAGCTGTACGAGATCGCCAAACACGTCCACGCCACGCCGGCGCTGACCGCGGTGTTCGACGAGGGTGTGACCGGGCTGCACAGTCGTCTCGCCGACCTCGACGGTGCCGAGCAGTTCCGATCGATGTTCGACGCGTTCGTCGCCGCGCATGGGCACCGCGGACCGAACGACTGGGAGTACTCGGGTCGCACGTGGGACAACACACCCGAGTTGGCCCTGATGGCGATCGATCGAATGCGCGTCGCCGACACCGACCTCACCCGTGCCCATGACGCGGACGCCGAGGAGGCCAAGCGGCAGGCCGCGATCGCGAGGGTCCGGCCCAGCCTGAAGCTGCTCGACCGAATGAATTTCGACAAGGCGATCGAGGCGTCGCCCTATTGGTCGCAGGCACGCGAGGCGACTCGCGACCGTGCCGTCCGACTCACGATGCCGATCAAACAGGTGTACCGCGAGCTGGTACGGCGTGCGGCCGAACGAGGCGGCAACCCCGATCCGGTCGCCGTCGCTCTGCTGTCGCCGATCACCGAACTCCCGCAGTATCTCGCCGATCCGGCGTCGATGGCGGGCGTGCTCGACGAGCGGCTCGCGTTACACAGCCGGTTCGTGGCGGTCACGCCACGCTTCTACATCACCTCCCAGGCCGAGGTGCCGTCGATCGAGGAACTCGAAGCCGACGATGCTGCGCGAGCCACGACGGTGACGGCTGTGCCGGGCGACGTGTTGACCGGCAAGGCGGGTTGTTCCGGAGTGGCACGAGGTCGGGTTCGGGTCGTGCTCGACCCGCTCGAGGCCGACGACTTGATGCCGGGAGAGATCCTGGTCGCTCCGATCACCGACCCGGCGTGGACCCCGCTGTTCATGCCGGCTGCGGCGGTTGTCGTCAATGTCGGGGCGCTGATGAGCCACGCCGTGATCGTGTCGCGTGAACTGGAGATCCCTTGCGTGATCTCGGTCGAGGATGCCACCAAACGTCTCACCGATGGGATGCTGGTCGAGGTGGACGGCACCGCGGGCACCGTCACCGTGGTGCCCGACGAGTAGCGCCGCGGAGCGTGGCTGCGTCGCGGCTTCGGGACGGGGGCTCGGTCCGGTCCTGCACCGCCCTGACGGCCTCGCTGTGTGAATCGGTCAGGTCGTACTGTCGACCCCATGGATGCCGACACGCCCCAGTCACCTTTCGACGTGGCTCGCGCCGCCGTGAGGGCCGGCTCCGACCCGACCGCGCAGGCCGCCACGGTCGTGGCGTCGATGACGGTGGCCGAGAGGCTGTGGTGCCTCGACGGCGACGCCCCGACCTGGCTCGGCCTCGAGTTCTTGGGCAAGGGTGGTTATCACGAGGCGCCGTTTCATGGCGCGGTCGTCGAGCGAGTGGGCATGCCCGGCATCGCATTCTCGGACGGTCCGCGCGGAGTGGTGATCGGCAACGCGACCTGTTTTCCGGTGTCGATGGCGCGCGGCGCGACCTGGGACCCCGACCTCGAGGAACGGCTCGGCGATGCGATCGGCAAGGAGTTGCGCGCGTCCGGTGCCACGCTCTACGGCGGCGTGTGCGTCAACCTGCTTCGTCACCCGGCCTGGGGCCGCGCCCAGGAGACATACGGCGAAGACCCGTATCACGTCGGTGAGATGGGTGCCGCGCTGACCCGCGGTGTTCAGCGACACGCGATGGCCACGGTCAAGCACTTCGCTGCGAACTCGATGGAGAACGCCCGGTTCCGCGTCGATGTCGAGGTCGACGACGAGGCGCTCCACGAGGTGTTTCTTCCCCACTTCAAACGGATCGTCGACGAGGGTGTCGCCTGCGTGATGAGCGCCTACAACATGGTCAACGGCACGTTCTGCGGCGACCATCGTGAGCTGCTCTCCGACATCTTGAGACACGAGTGGGGCTTCGAAGGCTTCGTCATCAGCGACTGGATCTTCGGGATGCGCGATGCCGCTCGATCGTTACACGCCGGCCTCGACATCGAGATGCCGTACCGCATGATCCGGGCCGTGCATCTGGCAGATGCGCTCGAGTCGGGAGACGCCACCTGGGATGAGGTGGACGCCGCAGTCACGAATGTGATCGCCACCCTGTTGCGATTCGACGGGGTGCTGTCGGTGCCGCCACCCCAATTGTCGGTGATCGGTGCACCCGAGCACGTGGCGCTCGCCCGCGAGGTGGCCGCCCGCTCGGTGGTGTTGCTGCGCAACGAACCCGTCGGTGCCGTCCCGGTGCTTCCGCTCGCTGCGTCGGCGTTGCGTCGGGTCGCTGTGATCGGTGAACTGGCCGATCGGACCAATCTGGGCGATGGCGGATCGAGCGACGTGTTCTCGCTCGACAATGTCAACGTGCTCGACGGGATCCGTGCCGCAGTGGCCGGAGCCGAGGTGGTGCACGATGACGGATCCGACCTGTCATGTGCCGTCGCGGCTGCACGGGACGCCGAGGTGGCGATCGTCGTCGTCGGGTACACGGCCGATGACGAGGGCGAGTTCATCGGGGACACGGGAACGGACCTGAGCCACCTGCTTCCGGCGGCCGACGAGCCCGAGGTGGTCGATGCGTTCCGGGCATCGCTCGAACATGCGCTCCCGACGATCAAGCCGGACCATGTGCGAGCGCGTCCCGGGTTGGGCTTCTCGCGTGGTGGTGACCGTGAATCCATACGTCTGCGCACGACCGACGAGGCATTGATCCGGGCGGTCGCCGATGCCAACGAGCGCACCGTCGTCGTCATCCAGGCCGGGAGTGCTGTCTTGCTGGCCGACTGGTACCGATCGGTTCCGGCGATCGTGCAGGCTTGGTACGGAGGTCAACAAGCCGGCCACGGGCTGACCGACGTGTTGTTCGGGAGCGTGAATCCATCGGCGCGGTTGCCGTTCACGATCGCGGCCGACGAGTCCGACCTGGTCGATTTCGACCGCGAGGCCGATCATGTCGTGTACGACAAATGGCACGGGTGGTGGCGATCCGAGCGCGAGGGGTACACCCCGACCTTTCCGTTCGGATTCGGTCTCTCCTACACGACGTTCGAGCTCGGCGATTTCGCCGTCAGCGCGTGTGACGACGAGATCGTCGTGACGGGCTCGCTCACGAACACGGGCGATCGCGACGGCGCTGATGTCGTTCAGGTGTATGCCACCTTGCCCGACCCCGGCCGCCCTCGCCGCCTGGTCGGTTTCCACCGGGTCGAGGTGGCGGCCGGTGAGAGCGCTGAGGTGAGGATCTGCATCGCCGCCGATGTCTTGGCGGTTCGCGATGGACGACGCAAGGCGTGGACACCGGCGTCCGGTCGTCATGAGCTGGCGGTCGCCCGCAACGCCACCGACGTGCACGCGCGTCGGCTGGTCGTCGAACTGCCCGGGTGACGCAGGGCCTGGTTCAGACGGTTGCGGTCGTGAGGTCGACGATCGCTTCGTGCTCGAGTGTGGCGATCGGACGGCCTTCGTGCTCGATCAGCACGTCGATCACCGCCCGTTGACCGTGGCGCTCGAACCGGTCGACCACGGTGGCGTGGACGTCGACGGTGGCACCCGCGGGACCTGGCGCGTGGTGGCGGATGATGCTGCGGGTGTGGATCCACGGACCCTTCACGAGGTCGGCCGACATGATCCGGTTGCCGATCGCCGGCCACACGGCGGGGTGCACGAGACCGTCGCGCACATAGAGGTCGAGGTCGTCGCCCACCCGCAAGCCGTAGTCGGCCCCGAGCCGGTCGGCGAGGACGAATTGGCGCGATGCCAACGCCTCACCAGGTCGCATGGCGGGTGGTGGACCGGCATCGCGGACGGCACGGAACGTGACGCGCGGATTGACGGACTGGGAGGCGCAGACCGCTTCGACCAATACGTCGTCGTCGAGCACCGTCGGGACGCAGTCGACCTGAGTCTCCGCGAACACCGGCGAACGAAAGCGCACCTCACCACCACCGCGGGTGAGCCAGTCGAGCCCCCATGCGGCGACGAGTGGATGGGTGAGATAGGCGTAGGTCGTGACGCCCGCAACGAGTGCCGACGGGAAACCGGCAGCGGTTGCACCGGCGTCGGTGTGGATCGGATTGCTGGCGTGCTCGGGCAGGTTTCGGGCGGTGACCGTCCAAGTCGTCGGCATCTCGTTCACGCCACCCACGATACGGAGTCGTGTCCTGCTGGGTTGACGATGGCCCGTCGCATCGATGCGATCGGTCCACACGGGAACCGGTCAGCGGGGGACATGCCCGGTGTGTTCCGCCCGGTACGCGTAGACCGACGACGTAACCTGCTGTTCGTCATGCAGGACCGAGCGACGTACACGAGTGGCAACCTGGTGCTCACCGGGTTCATGGGCACCGGCAAGACGACGGTCGGGCGGTTGCTGGCGTCGCGTCTCGGATTCGACTTCGTCGACACCGACCGGTTGATCGAGCAGCGTCACGGGCCCATCCCGCAGATATTCAGCGAGCACGGCGAGGACGAGTTCCGTCGGCTCGAACGAGACGTGGCCGCCGAGCTGGCGACTCGTGATCGGCTCGTGATCTCGACCGGCGGGCGGATGATGGTCGACCCGATCAACGCCGACCTGTTGAGTACGAGCGGTGAGGTCTTTTGTCTCGCCGCGTCGGTCGACACGATTTTGGCGAGGGTGACGCGAGACCGGTCGCCCGTCGAGCGTCCGCTCTTGTCGGGCGCCGATGTCCGCACTCGTATCGGCCTGCTGCTCGCGGAGCGAGCCGCGGCTTATCGCCGGTTCCGGCAGATCGACACCGAAGGCCGGACGCCCGACGAGGTTGCCGGCGAGATTCTCGACCTCGTGCTCACCGAGCGCGATTGATGCGGTGGACGAGCTTGCGGAGCTCGTCGACCCACAGCACCGCCGACGCGAGCGCAACCGTGATCAGCCACTCGGTGCCGTCGAGCGGCGCCGTGTCGAACGCCCGCTGTAGCCAAGACATGTGTACGACGGCGACCTGAAGCGCAACCGTCACGATGACGGCCAGCCACAGGATCCGGTTCTCGAACGGACGAACGAAAGCGCTGACGCGATCGGAGCGAGCGTTGAACGCGTTGAAGATCTGGCCGATCACGAGTGTGCTGAATGCCATGGTCCGGGCGGTCTTGATGTCACCGGTCCCGCCGAACAGCCCGCCGGGCAGCCGGAGGTCGAGCGCGATGAGCGCGGCAGCGGCGGCCGTGACGCCGATGAGCCCGATCGTGACGAGCATGCTGCGGTCGACGACCCGGTCGGTCAGGCGTCGAGGTGGACGGTCCATCACGTCTTCGACCGCCGGGTCGACGCCGAGCGCCAGCGCCAGCGCTCCATCGGTGAGCAGGTTGATCCACAGGATCTGGGTGGCCAACAAGGGCACTGCGGCGTCACCGCCGACGGCGTGCAGCCCGAACATCGACGCGGCCAGCACCCCGACGACCATCACCAGCACCTCGCCGGTGTTGGACGCCAACAGGTAGCGCAGCACCTTGCGGATGTCGGCGAGGATCTCCCGGCCCTCGCGAACGGCCTTCAGGATCGTCGCGAAATTGTCGTCGGCCAGGATCATGTCGGAGGCTTCCTTCGACACCTCGGTTCCGGTGGTGCCCATCGCCACTCCGATGTCGGCCCGCCGGAGCGCCGGCGCGTCATTGACGCCGTCACCCGTCATGGCGACGATCTCACCGTCACCCTGGAGCGTCTCGACGATCCTCAGTTTGTGTTCGGGTTCGACGCGAGCGAACACGTCGTTCGAGCGGACGAGCTCGCGGAAGTCTGCTGCGCTGGATTCGTGGAGTTCGCGTCCCGAGACCCCGCGTGTCGGGTGATCATCGCTCTTGATGCCGAGTGATTCGCCGATCTTGACGGCGGTCGTCGGGTGGTCACCGGTGATCATGACGATCCGGATACCGGCGGCCTGGGCCTCCGAGATCGCCCTCGCAGCCTCTGGCCGTGGCGGGTCGAGAATTCCGACCACGCCGAGATGGACGAGATCACGTTCGTGATGCTCGCCGAACTCCGGCTGAGGTGCGTCGATGTGGGGCCGTTCGAGACTGCTGGCGTCGAAAGGGCGCCGGGCGACTGCGATCGTGCGCAACGCGTTCGAAGCCAGGTGATCGACGCGTTCGGCAATCGCGATACGTCGGGCATCGGTCAGTGGGATCACCGCATCACCCACCTGTTCGTGTGTACACCGCTCGAGCACCACGTCAGGTGCCCCCTTCGTGGACAGCGTGAATCCGGAGCCGCCGTCGACGATCGGGGTGGTCGCCGGGCGCGCACCGTTGCCGTTGCCGTTGCGGTGGACGGTCGTCATCCGGCGTCGTTCTGCGGTGAATGCGATCTCGGCGATCCGGTCGGGTCGCCCCTCGGCCGGCGCGACGCCGACCTTCTCCTCCGCCACGAGGAACGCGGCTTCGGTCGGGTCGCCCCGCACGGTCCAAGCACCTGGCTCGTGTTCGCGCAACGAGGCATCGTTGGCGAGGCTGCCGGCATTCAGCACCGCTGCGACCTCGCTCATCAAGTGGTCCTTGGATGCCGGCGTGCCGACGATGATCATCTCGCCGACCGGTTCGTATCCGACGCCGGTGATGTCGACCTCGCCCGACGCTGTGACGACCTGGACGATGGTCATCTCGTTGCGGGTCAGCGTGCCGGTCTTGTCGGTGCAGATCACCGATGCGGAACCGAGCGTCTCGACCGATGACAGACGTTTGACGATCGCCCGTTCGTTCGCCATCCGTTGCACGCCGAGCGCTAGCACGACCGACAGGATCGCCGGGAGCCCTTCTGGCACGGCGGCCACCGCCAGCGACACGCCGATCAGCAGTGCGTCGACCGTCGTCGCGAACGAGCGCGATTCGGCGGTGACGAGCACCGCACCCACGATGAGCGCCGACAACACGACCACGGCGATGCCGAGCCATCGGCCCAACCACGCGACCTGCTGTTGGAGCGGAGTCTGGTCCTCGCCCTGCTGATCGAGCATCGAGGCGATCCGGCCGATCTGGCTCTCCATGCCGGTGGCGACCACGACGGCCTCACCGCGGCCCCGTACCACCGCCGTACCGCTGAACGCCATGTTCACCCGTTCGGCGAGTGGTGCATCGGCATCGACCACGGCGGTCGACTTCTCGACCGGTGTGCTCTCGCCGGTCAGCGGCGCCTCTGCGATCTGAAGCGACGACGATGTGGTCAGGCGGCAATCGGCGCCCACGGCGTCACCTTCGGCGAGCATCAGGACATCGCCGACCACCAGGTCGACGGTGGGGATGCGAACGAGTACGCCGTCACGCAACACCGTGGCGAGCGTCGCACTCATACGCTGCAGCGCGGCAACGGCCTTGATGGCCTTGGATTCCTGCCAGAACCCGATTCCGGCGTTGAGCGTGACGATCGCTGCGATCACGATCGCTTCCAGCGGCGTGGATTCGGCTCCATCGCTCCACCACGCAATCAACGAGATCACGATGGCGACCAGCAGCAAGATGACGAGCGGATCCGTGAACTGATGCGCGAGCCGTCGCCACCACGGTGTGGGCGGAGCCGAAGCGATCTCGTTCGGGCCGCCCCGTTCGAGGCGATGGGCCGCGTCCGCGGACGTCAGACCCGTTACGGGATCGGCGGCGACGAGCGCGACGACATCCGTGATCGAGGACGCCCAGGGACGGGTCGATGCTGGCGTCATGCCGGTCGGTCAACCAGCGGCGTCGCCGACACCCTTGGAGTGTCCGATCGGCGGGATCACCAGCACCGGGCAACGGCTGTGTTCGACGATCTGATGGGCGGTGCTGCCGAGCCGCAACTCGGCGCGATTACCGGCACCGCGTCGTCCGACCACGATCACCGACGCGTCGTCGTCGTGAGCGGTTCTGAGCACGGCGTCGACCGGTGGACCGTGCACGAGCCGAACCTCGAAGTCGTCGAGCCCGTCGTCGTGCAGCGCCTCGCACCACGTGGCCACGTGTTCGCTGATCTCCTGCTGATGATCGTGCGTTGCCACGTGCTCACCATCGATCAACTCGGTCAACCCGATCGCGTGCACCACGATGAGTGGGGCACCGATCGCCCGCGCGTGCTGCCCGGCCAGGATCAGCGCCCGTTGGGCATTTGCCGATCCGTCGATTCCCACGACCACAGGGCCGACCCGCGGGACACCCATGACGAACTCCGATCTGTGTTGTCAGCGCTGTCTCGGTGCCCATTCCAGCCGAAATCGGTCCGAGTTGCCAGAGTCGATGGTCCCCGTCCGTCGTGCCTGCGGGCACGGCGTGACGCGATCGGCCCGTCAGCTCGACAGAACGTGGCCGAATCCGATCATGTCCGTCGGGTGGGTTCACGTCACCGGGCTCGCCGGTTCCGCGGTCTGCTCGCCAGACTGGGACGATGGCAGTCTTCGAGAACGGTTCGGTGTCGCTGCACTACGACGTCGAGGGCGACGGGTTCCCCGTGTTGTTGATCGCCCCTGGCGGGATGCGTTCGGCCAACGAACTGTGGACTGGAATGCCATGGAATCCTCGGTCGGCACTGTCGGGTGCCTATCGCGTGATCGGGATGGACCAACGCAACGCTGGTCGCTCGACCGGCCCGGTCGGCGCCGACGATGGTTGGGCGACCTACACCCGCGACCAGTTGTCGCTGCTCGATCACCTCGGCGTCGAACGATGCCACGTCGTCGGGATGTGCATCGGCGGCCCGTACATCATGGGCCTGCTCACCGCTGCGCCCGAGCGATTCGCCTCGGCGGTCGTCCTGCAGCCGGTGGGCATCGACGACAACCGGCAGGCGATGTACGACATGTTCGATCAGTGGGTCGGGATGATCGACGATGCACACGTCGACATGAGCGATGAGGATTGGACCTCGTTCCGCAGCGCCATGTGGGACGGCGAGTTCGTACTCACGGCGACGGCCGAGCAGGTGGCGGCGTGCACGACCCCGATGCTGGTCGCGATGGGCAACGATCTGTATCACCCTCAGTCCACGTCGCGCCGGCTGGCCGAGTTGGCGCCGAATGCACAGCTGGTCGAGGAATGGAAGCAAGGTGAGGCGTTGGTCGCGTTCGACGGCATCGTCACCGGCTTCCTCGCGGAGCACACACCGTGATCCTGCCTGGGCCTGCTACACACGGCACATGACCAAGATCCGGTCGATCACGTTGCTCGTCACCGTCGGGCTCGCTGCATGCACCGGTGGGGACGACGCCACTCCGACCGTGCCGACCACTGCCATCGCGACCGTGCCACCCACCGTGGCGCCGGTGGCCGATCTGGGCGAGCGTTTCTTCGCCGCTCTGGCGGACCCAGATGTCGCCGGCGCATCGGGGGTGGACGCTGCACTGCCCGGCAGCGACGCGGCGGTCTTCATGGCGCATCAGACGGCGACGCGTGACCTGCTCGGTCTGCCACCGTCTCGCACGCTCGCGGTGGTGGGCACCGGCTTCGACGTGTGCGAAGCGGACCAGACCTGCGTCACCTACAGCGCGATCCTCAGCGACCCTGCCAGCGGTCGGGTGACCACCTTCTCCGTCGACGGCGCCCCGTTGACAGGGCGGATCGTCGGCTCTGGTTCGCCATCCGACCGCGACGGGATCACCGCCCGGGTTACCTCTGCGTATCGCGCCGTCTCGGGTGATGTGTTCGTGCTGGTCGAGGTCGACAACAACACCGACGTGTCCGTCGAACCGTTCGGGTTCGCTGCAGTTTTTCAACCCCACGGCACCGGAGGAGGGGCCGAAGCGACGGGAGCGTGGGGTGCCGGGGTCATCACGGCAGGTGGCACGGGGAATCTGCTCATGCGGTTTCCGTCCACCGAGCTGGGCGGACGGGTGCGCTTCACCGGAGTCCGCAGCGATGGGCTCGACGTCGACTTCGAGCTCGCGGTGCCGCTGCCGAGCTGACCTCTCGACGATTCGGGAACCGGTCTGGCGGCCGAGACCGTGATGTGCTGCCGCGTTGGTTGCCGCGGAACAGTCGAGGTTCAGTCGAGGTTCGGCGTGCCGAAGTCGTCCGGGCCGATCTCGACGACCTCGATCGGCAGTATCCGTACTTCGAGGCGGTCGGCTCCGTCGACCGCCTCGAGCCCGAGCCGCCGCAACGTCTCCAACCCGAGCGGGGTGCCTTCGGCTCCGAGATCGACGAACACGTCGGTGCCGACGATCTGTGTGGCGATGAGGCGCACGCTCGATCGCGGCCCGATCCAGGCGCGCACGATCCGGTCGAGTCGTATGTCGGCGGGTTCGGCTGCCAGGCCGGGATCGAACGATTGGATCCACCTCACCTGCAGCACGACCGAACCTCCCACCGCATCGGCGATCTCGTCGGAGAGATTCGGCGCGGCCGGCGGCGCTTCCGGACCGCTGACGACGACGTTGACATCGCCGTTGTCGTATTCGAGGTCGAGCACGTCGAGTTGCACGCCGTCGACTGCCAGGCCGGCCACCCACGCGTCGATCACCTCGCGGGCGACGTCGGCCGGATCGGCCACGGGCGGTGTGTCGGCGCGAGCGACACCTTGTGCGCGCTGATCCCAGCGCACGACTGCCTCCGCGTCGCCACCGAGGACGGGCACGAGTCGTTGGGCCAGCAGATACGCCCCTGGCGGTTCTTCGAGGCCCGTGAGCTCGACGGTGACCTTGGGTCCGTTCACGTCGATGTTCGTCACCTCGAGCTGAAGCGGGCCCAGCCACTCGTCGACCGTCGTCGCGACCTCGTTTTGTTGTCGGGAGGACGAAGCCGCATCGAGGGAGCGGGTCGTGAGGGGGACGGCGATCGCGACGGTGGCGATCACGATGCCGATCGTGGTGAGGGCGATCCGGGAACTCTGGAAACACAACCGGATCGTCGGGATCACACCGGTGGCAAGAAAGACGATGAGTGCGCTCACGATGATCGCGAGCAGGTTCGTCAGGAACAGCAGTCCCGAGCCCTCGGCCAGGACCCGTTGGTCGGCGTCGATCAGAATGCCGGTCGCTGCGAGCGGCGGCACCAACGCGACGGCGACCGCGACACCGGGTAGCGCGCCGGACATGTCCTCGCGTGCTGTCGCGTAGGCACCGGCGGCACCGGCGGCGACCGCCACGATCAGATCGCGCACGTCCGGCCGGGTACGGGCGAGAACTTCGGCGCCGATCGTCACCGTCGGCAACATGCGGGCCAGCACGACGGCGAACAGAATCGACCACAGTGCCCCGGCGATGACCAGGAAGGCCGCCTGCGTCGCTCGTTTGCCGAGGCCCAGCCCGACGGATGCGGCGAAGGACATGATCGGCGTCATCAGTGGGGCGATCAGCATCGCCCCGATCACGACTGCAGCCGAGTCAGCCGCCAACCCCATCACGGCGATCGTGACCGACAATGTCAGCATCAACGCAAAACGCACCACCGATCGGCGGTTCTGCTCGGGCAGCAGCAGCGCCATGATCCGCAACTGCTCGTCGTGGTCGAGTCGGCCGTCCTCGCGCAGGAGGTGGGCGTACGCGCCGTGTGGCGATCTGGGACGACGAAGCTCACCCGTGAAATCTCTCAGCCGCCGCAGAGCGCTCGGCTCGCGTTCGTGGTCCTGCATCGGATCAGATCGTACGCCCTTCAGAAACTGCCTTCTTCGGTACGGTCGACGCGCTGCAACACGATCAGGTCCTCGTGCAGTTCCATCCAGACGTCATGGAACGATTCGCACATCACTCCGGTGAACTGCTTGACCTCGCCGTTGGCCACGCGCTGGGCGGCCACCGCCAGACGCTGCTGGTAACGGGTCATGCGCGGGACCGCCCGGCCGAAGCCCTCGACCACCGGGACGGCAGCGGCCGCGAGCTGTGCCAGCCGCTCGACACAACCTCGGTCGTAGTCGGCATCCGTGTGGTCGTTGGGCTCGTCGTGGCGCACCTGCCATTCGGTGCACAGCTGTTTGAAGCTGTCGTTCAGTTCGAGGAAATCGGGGTAGTGATCGCTCAGCCCGTCTCGCGCGGTCTCGTCGGCCAGCGTGTCGAGCAGTTCCGTGTGGCGGTCCTTGCCGGCCGGGAGGAGGCCGTACATCTGGCGTTTCTCGATGTGGCGGACCATGCCCGAATCGACCAGTCGCGCGAGTTCGTCGCGCGGCTGGTAGCCGAGGCTTTCGGCGAGTCCGTCGACCGTGACGAAACCTCGCACCCGCAGGGTGTGCAGCACGAGCGCCTCGTCCGACCCATGGTCTGCCGGCGCGGTCGGAGCGGCGGCCTCGCCGGCGGATTGCTCGATCGGCGCGACGGCGGACGGAGCAGCGTTCGCCCCGTTCGGGGTGACCTGTTCGGCGAAGTCGAAGTGCACATCGTTGATGTGGACACGGCCGCACGCGAGCAGTGCCTGGGCGACGCCGAGCCGGGCGAGCGGCACGCGGAAGGGCGAGCAGCTGACCGAGTCGAGGCCGAGCCGCACCAGGAAGTCGGCCGATGCCGGATGCCCGGCGTGCTCACCGCACGCGCCGAGCTTGATGCCGGGCTTGGCCGCTCGTGCCGCATCGGTCGCGATCCGAACGAGTTGACCGACCCCGTCCTGGTCGAGCACCTCGAACGGGTTGGCCGGCAGGATTCCCTGCGCCTGGTACGCGGGGAGCAAGCGGGATTCGACGTCGTCGCGACTGAACGCGAAGGTCATCTGGGTCAAGTCGTTGGTGCCGAACGAGAAGAAGTCGGCGTGTGCGGCCAACGCGGCAGCGGTCAGGGCGGCGCGTGGGGTCTCGATCATCGCTCCGACCGTGACCGAGTTCGACGCCAGCTCGGGGTGCCCGATCTCGTCGAGTACCCCGGTCACCCAACCGCGAGCGATCCGCAGCTCCTCGGCATCGACGACGAGCGGGATCATGACCTCGACCCGGGGGGTCTTGCCGCGGGCGAACAGGTTCCCGCAGGCGCGGCACAGCGCCCGAACCTGCATCTGGTACACACCGCTGCGTACGACGCCGAGTCGCACCCCGCGCGTGCCGATCATCGGGTTGGACTCGTGCAAGCGGCGAACGGCGACGATCTCGACCTGCTCGCGTTCGCTGAGTTCACCGCGGGCTTCGCGAGCCGTGAGGTCGAGCAGGTCGGGCAGGAACTCGTGCAGCGGTGGGTCGAGCAGCCGAACGGTGACCGGTAGCGCGTCCATCGCCTCCAGCACCTTCTCGAAGTCGGCGGTCTGGGCTGTCTCGAGCTCGGCCAGTGCGGCAGCTTCGCTGGCGGGGTCGTCGCTGAGGATGAAGCGACGCATCACGGCCAGGCGGTCGGCCGACAGGAACATGTGCTCGGTGCGGCACAGGCCGATGCCTTGGGCGCCGAGCTGGCGGCCGACGGTTGCATCGCCCTCGGTGTCGGCGTTGGCGCGGATCTGCACGTGGCCGTCGGCGACACGGTCGGCCCACGCCAACAGTGTGTCGAGCTCGGGTGGCGCGGTGGCACCCGTGGTCGCCAGCGCACCTGGGTAGACCATGCCGGTGCTGCCGTCGATGGTGATCTCGTCCCCGGAACGCAGCACGTGGGCGCCGATCGTCACGGTGTCGCCCTCGATGTGGACTTCGGCTGCGCCGACCACGGCCGGAATGCCCCAGCCGCGGGCGACGACCGCGGCATGGCTGACCATTCCGCCGCGTGTGGTCAAGATGCCCTGCGACGCCTGCATGCCGAGCACGTCGTCGGGGGTGGTCTCGCGCCGAACCAGGATGACGCGATGCCCGGCCTCGCCGGCCACCATCGCTGCGTCGGAGCTGAGCACGATCGTGCCGGTCGCGACTCCGGGCGAGGCGGGCAATCCGACCGTCAGCGGGGCGGCGTCGACGTCGTCGGCGAGGCTGGCGTGGAAGAACCCGGCGAGTGCATCCGGTTCGACACAGTTGAGGGCGGCAGCGACGGCGAGAGCGTTCCCTGCTGCTGCCGCCCCGTGTACCGCCGTCGTGATCGTGCGAGCAACATCCCCTGTCATCTCGCCGACGTTAGCCATGCGCCCACACCGCCACGCTGCGCGGAGGACGTGGTGGGCAGGGGTTCAATCTGTCCGACCGATCATGTGCCTGCCGCACGCCGTTGCCTGGCACCGCGACGGAGCCCGCGATCACAATCTGACGGCTCGCCCACCGCCGGACGCGGATCGATACATCGAGTCGACGACGCGATGAGCCTCGATGCCGACCGTGAAATCGGGCCAGGCCGGCTCGTCGGCGAGGGCGGCCCGAACGAACGCGAGATCGGGGT
>JAHEDX010000018.1:0-33988 GCA_024641005.1 Acidimicrobiaceae bacterium | reverse complement strand
CTGTCTCCCGAGGCGCGGCCGTTCGGGCGGCCTCAGTCGTGGGGGAGTTCGTGCATCTCGATCGTCGCGACGGCCTGGGCGTGCTCGCGGTGATCGTGGACGATGTGATCCTTGACTTCTTCGTGATAGCTGAAGATCAGGTCGCAATACGGACAGGTATGGGTGTCGATCGTTCCGGTCATGACGCTCTCCTTTCGACGGTCATACCCGGGCACGTGGAACTGGCCGAGGGGACGACGTCCTCCTCGATATCCACGTAAGCCCTGTCCTCGGCGCAGGGACAGGGCCGAAGGTCAGTGCGTCCCAGCAAGACCCCGTGGCGGACCGTTCTGTTCGGCACACCGCCGGACCGTCCCTGCGAGATGCTGAGCAGAACGGGTGAAGTCGACCGCTCAGCGGATGGTCGACCCAGCGAGCTGCTCGATGAACGGTCGTAGGGCATCCGCGAGTGTCGGGGTGCCGGCGTCGGCGTACTCGTAGCGGGCGTGGCGCAGGGGGTGGCCGGGGTCGATGATGTGGCCGAGATCGATCGGTGTGCCGGTGACGACCACATCGCAGGGAACAGCTCGCATCGTGGCCTGGAGATCGGCGAGCTGGTCGTCGCCGTATCCCATCGCCGGCAGCAGCGGCCCGATGTCGGGATAGCGCTCGTAGGTGTTGGCGATCTGCCCGACCGCCCACGGTCGCGGGTCGACGAGTTCGGCGGCCCCCGCAGCCTGTGCCGCGACGACACCTGCCCCGAACGGCATCCCGCCGTGGGTGACGGTCGGGCCGTCCTCGACGACGAGCACGCGGGCCCCGGCGAGATCGAGACCCGGATCCAGTGTCACCGGTGAGTTGGCCGAGACGACGACAGCATCCGGGTTGACCGCCGCGATGTTGTGTCTGATGTCGGCGATCGCGGAGCTGTCGGCCGAGTCGATCTTGTTGATCACGACGATGTCGGCCATTCTCAAGTTCACCTCGCCGGGATGGTAGGCGAGTTCGTGGCCGGGGCGGAGCGCGTCGACGAGGCAGATCGTGACGTTCGGCCGGAAGAACGACACGTCGTTGTTGCCCCCGTCCCAGACGATCACGTCGGCTTCGTCGCCGGCCTGTGCGAGGATCGCCGCGTAGTCGACACCGGCATAGATCACCAGACCCTGACGTACCGGCTCCTCGTATTCCTCTCGTTCCTCGATCGTCGGGTTCGCGGCGTCGATGTCGGCCAGCGACGCGAACCGTTGCACGCGCATCGGTTCGAGATCGCCGTACGGCATGGGGTGCCGTACGAGCGCGACCCGCAGCCCGGCCTCGGTGAGGATGCGGCCGAGATGGCGGCTGGTCTGGCTCTTTCCGACCCCTGTGCGCGATGCAACCACGGCCACGACGGGCGTATCCGAGGTGAGCATCGTGTTCGACGGTCCGAGAAATCTGACGTCGGCCCCGGTCGCCAGAACTCTCGAGACCAGATGCATCACGTCGACATGGGCGAGATCGGAGTAGCTGACGACGACCTCGTCCACTCGCCGGTCGGCGACCAGCCGTTCGAGTTCGTTCTGGGGGCGGATCGGGATGCCCGCCGGATAGAGCGGGCCGCTCAGTGCCGGGGGGTAGGCCCGGTCGTCGATGTTGGGGATCTGGGCCGCGGTGATCGCGACGATCTCGACGTCGGGGTCGTCGCGGAAGACCACGTTGAAGTCGTGGAAGTCTCGGCCGCCTGCGCCGAGGATGAGGACCCGTCGGCGCGTCATGTCGATCGACGCTCGCTACGTTGCCGATGCTCCGCGATCCGGGTGTCGGTGGTGGATGGGGTCGATCCGGTCACAGCGCCCTCCCTGCGGTCAGCCGCTCTCGATCTCCACACAAGTCCGCGGCTGACGAGCCGTCCAGGGTCGAAGGTCTGTCGCGAGACGAGCTCTGTGATCGACGCCGCGTCACGGATGACGGGTTCGTCGGCGAGCACCGTCAGAGGTGGTCGCCACGTCGGAGAATCGTGGCGTTCGTGTCAGCCGTGCGGCCGATGTTGCAGCGGTGGCCGGGGTCAGGCGGTTGCCCGGTCGAGCACCGCCCGAACCTCTGTCGCGATCTCGACGGCGGTTGCCCCGGGGGTGAGCACGGCCGCGATGCCGGCAGCTCTCAACTCGTCGAGATCGTGGTCGGGCACGATGCCGCCGAGGATCACCGGGATCTCGCTGCCGAGCTTGCGAACCTCCTCGACGACCAGCGGCGCGAGTGTCATGTGGGCGCCCGACAGCATCGACAGACCGATCGCGTCGACGTCCTCGTCGACGGCGGCCGCAGCGACCGTCTGTGGTGTCTGGAACAGCCCGGTGTAGATGACCTCGAAACCGGCGTCGCGCAGGATGCGGGCGACGACCTTGATACCGCGGTCGTGCCCGTCGAGCCCCACCTTCGCGATCAGGATTCGTTCACTCATGTCGATCGACCCTCGTGCTCTCTGCTCGTGCGGTCAGATGACCGGCACTTCGACGTGTCGGCCGAACTCGGCTTCCATGGTGCCCATGATCTCACCCAGGGTGGCGTAGACCTTCACCGCGTCGATCAGCGCCGGCATCAGGTTGACGCTGCTGTCGGCGGCCTCGGTGCGGATTCGTGCCAACGCCGAGTCGACGGCATGCTGGTCGCGGTCGTGACGCACCTGGTCGAGGCGTTTGCGCTGGCGCGATTCGTCCTCGGTCGTGATCTTGAGGAGGTCGATCTGGGCCTCGTCGTTGCCTTCCGTGAACGCGTTCACTCCGACCGTGATCCGGCGACCCGCATTGAGTTGGCGCTCGAGCTCGTAAGCAGAGTCGGCGATCTTGCCCTGGAACCAGTTCTCTTCGATGCCCTTGATCGCTCCCTCCAACATCGAGCCGTCGCCGAGGGCGTCAAGAGTGGCGAACAGCTCCTCTGCTTGTGCCTCCATCTCGTCGGTGAGGGCCTCGACGAAGTACGACCCGCCGAGCGGGTCGGCGACATGGGCCACGTTCGTTTCGTTGGCGATCACCTGTTGGGTTCGCAGCGCGATGCGAGCCGCTTTCTCGGTCGGGAGCGCCAGCGCCTCGTCCATCGAGTTGGTGTGCAGCGATTGGGCGCCGCCGAGCACTCCGGCGAGTGCCTCGATCGCGGTGCGGACGATGTTGACCTCTGGCTGCTGGGCGGTCAGCGACACGCCTGCGGTCTGGCAGTGGAACCGCAGCTGCATCGACCGCTCGCTGCGAGCGCCGTAGCGCTCTTTCATCCACCGGGCCCAGATACGGCGGGCGGCGCGGTACTTGGCGATCTCCTCGAAGAAGTCGATATGGGCGTTGAAGAAGAAGCTCAACCGCGGCGCGAACGCATCGACGGGCAGCCCGGCTTGCATCGCCAGCTCGACGTAGGCGAATCCGTTCGCCAGCGTGAACGCCAGTTCTTCGACCGCGCTCGAGCCCGCTTCGCGGATGTGGTAGCCCGAGATCGACACGCTGTGCCAGCGCGGCATCTCGGCAGCAGTGAAATCGATGGTGTCCCGTACGAGCCGCATCGACTGCCTGGGCGGGAACACGAACTCTTTCTGCGCCTGGTACTCCTTGAGGATGTCGTTCTGCAGTGTTCCGCCGAGCAGGGCGCGGGGCGTTCCGGCCAGTTCGGCTTGAGCGACGAACATCGCGAAGATCACGGCGGCCGGAGAGTTGATCGTCATCGACGTGGTGATGTCGCCGAGGTCGATCCCGCGGTACAGGTCTTCCATGTCGGCGATCGTGTCGATCGCGACGCCGCATCGACCGACCTCACCCAGTGCCATCGGGTCGTCGCTGTCGATGCCGAGCAAGGTCGGCATGTCGAATGCCGTCGAGAGTCCGGTGCCGCCGGCCTTGATGATCTCCTTGAAGCGCCAGTTGGTGTCGTCGGCGGTGCCGAATCCGGCGAACATGCGCATCGTCCACAGCCGCGAGCGGTACATCGACGCGTATGGCCCACGCGTATACGGGAATTGCCCGGGGAACTCGCCGTCGTCGGGGCCGTAGACCGGGTCGAGCTGGATGCCCGACATGGTCTGGAAGTCGGCGTCGCGCAGCGTTGACGCGTCGAAGGCCTCGTTCCACAGCTCGCGGTTGGTGGGTCGTTCGTTCGCCATGTCTGGCAGATTACTTTGATGTCCAACTAAAGTCCATGTCGTGGAATCGATGCCAGGGCGGCGACAGGACCCGATCGAGCTCGCCCGGCGTAACTGGGTCGATGCCGGTTGGGCTGACGCGGCCGACGGCATGGCCCTGGTCACGTCGATCATGCGGGTGCAGCAGTTGCTGCTGGGTCGGATCGAGGCCCTGTTGCGGCCGCACGGCTTGACCTTCGCCCGGTTCGAGGTGTTGCGCCTGCTGGCGTTCACCAGGCGTGGCGAGCTGCCGGTGGGCAAGATCGGCGAGCGCCTCCAGGTCCACCCCGCGAGTGTGACCAACGCGGTGCAACGCCTCGAGGAGGCAGGGCTGGTCGAGCGTCGCACCAATCCGTCCGATGGCCGCAGCGTGCTCGCCGAGATCACGTCCGCAGGGCGGTCGTTGGTGGCGACCTGCACCGAGTTGCTCAATGACGAGGTGTTCGCGAAGGTGCAACTCACCGGGCCGCACACGCAACTGGTCGTGCGTGGACTGCACGAATTGCGCAGGCAGTCGGGCGACTTCGACTGATCGGTCCTCGTCGGGGGCCGGGTCCGCGTCCGGGGGCGGCTGCCCCGAGGACCATCGTCCCTGGCCGCCCGCGGTGCCGCCGGGCCATGCTGGAATCAGGAGAGGAGGTCGGCTGTGGTGGCTGTGGCGCGTTCGAGCCCCCCGTCCACCTCGCTCGGTGGCGACCACGTCGATCCGACCGAGGCCGTGTACGTGCGCGTGCTCGGACCCGTCGAAGCGTTCGTGGCCGACCGAGTCGTATCGATCGACGCGCCCAAAGAGCGCGCGGTGCTCGCCGTGCTCACCGCGTACGGGGGGCACCCGGTGTCGGTCTCGGCGCTGATCGACGCCTTGTGGGACGCAGAACCGCCGGCGAGTGCCGTCAAGTTGGTGCAGGGATACGTGTCGGCACTTCGCCGGCTGCTCGGTGAACGTGTGATCGTCACCGAGGCCAGCGGTTACGCGCTCGGGCCTGCGGTCCGCTCGACCGATGTCGACGAACTCGGGCCCATGGTGGCCTGTGCTCGCGCGGCCGTCGACGCGGGCAATCTCGCAGACGCTCGCCAGTGGTTCGCCGGCGCGTTGGCGATGTGGCGCGGCGAACCGTTCGAGGAGCTGGCCGAGTCGACGTTCGGAAGAGGGCAGCGCGCCCGCCTTGCCGAGGAACGGCTGACGCTCCTGGAGGACCGGATCGAGGCCGATCTCGAATGCGGCCGCCACCGCGAGCTCGTGCCGGAGCTCGAGTTGCTCGTCGTGGAGGAACCGTTGCGCGAGCGGTTCTGGGGATTCTTGATGCTGGCTCTTCATCGCTGCGACCGGTCGGCGGATGCCCTCTTGGCAGTCGATCGCCTGCGGAGTGTGTTGATCGACGAACTCGATATCACCCCGTCGCAGTCGATCTGCGACCTCGAAGCACGGATTCGCTCCGCCGACCCGGGACTCACCGGGACACTCGCCCGACCTCCGAACAATCTGCCCGCGTCGTTGTCGTCGTACGTCGCGCGTTGCGGGGAGGTGGAGCGGCTCACTCAACTGGTCCTCGAACATCCGCTGGTGACGCTTCACGGTGCCGGTGGCATCGGCAAGAGCCGATTGGCGCTCGAGGTCGCCCACGCGCTTTTGAACGAGCCGATCGAGTCGATCTGGTGGGTGGATCTCGCTTCGGTCGACACCGACGAGGGTGTCACCCGTCAGATCGCGGCCGCGATGGACGTCGTGCCCGGGCCCGGCACCGCCCTCGCCGACGGCCTCGCGGCCAGGCTGCGAGGCCGCAACGCCGTGCTCGTGCTCGACAATTGTGAACTCCTCGTCGTGCACGTCGCGCGGTTCGTGGCCTGGGCGCGCAATGTGTCGCCGATGGTGAGGGTGCTGGTGACGAGTCGGGTCACGATCGGTCTGGTCGGCGAGTACCGCTGGTCGGTGCCGCCGCTCGGCCTCCCGAGCGTGGGGGTTGCGCCCGACGCCTCGGAGGCGGTGCGGTTGTTCGTCGATCGAGCTGCCGACCGAGTGGACATCGCGACGCTCGATCTCGACGCGGTCGGGAGGATCTGCCGGATCCTCGATGGGCTGCCGCTCGCGATCGAGCTGGCCGCGGCGACCAGTTCGGTCCGGACGGCCGCAGAGATCGAGGCGATGCTCCGCGACCGTCGCGCCTTGCTCGGTCTCGCAGGCTCGCACCCGTCGATGGAAGGCACGGTCTCGTTGCGTGAGGTGCTCGACCTGCGCCGGTCCGTACTGGATTCCGAGACGGCAGAGGCATTCGTCTCCCTGTCGGTCTTCCCTGGCGATTTCACGCTCGAGGCAGCGCTCGCAGTTGTCTCGACGGTGACCGACGAGGCCTTGGCGGCAGTGAATTGCCTGATCGACTCGTCGTTGGTGATGGCGGTGCCGGACAGCGGAGCGGCCAGGCGGTTCCGCCTGCTGTGGCCCGTTCGCGAGTTTGCAGCAGAACTCTTGGAGAGACCGATGTCCGAACGGGCATCGGTCGCCCATGCCGGGTACTTCAGACGATTCGTCGTGCGCGGATTCCAGGAGCTGGATCGACAGCGAGAGTCGGTCGCGCTGGCGGATCTGCAGAAGGACCTGCACAACGTGATGGCCGCGCTCGAGTGGAGCGAGCGCAACGAGACGCCGAACGTGACGCTCGAGTTCGCGCCCGGCCTCGGTTTCGCTTGGATGGCCTGGGGCGAGTACCGGGTGTCGAAGGAGCATCTGACCCGCTTGCTCTCGATGTGTGCTGATCCACCTCCCCTGACCGAGGCGTGGACCAAGCTGATGCTCGGATGGCCGGTGTTCATGAGCGGCGAGCAAGACGTTGCACTCGAGCTCGTCGATTCGGCCCGGAACGTCTTCGAAGACGTCCACGACCGCCGAGGCGTGTCACGAGCCCTGCGCGACCGTGCTCACATGACACTCCTGGGCTGGGGCGACTCCGAGACCTCGCTCGGTTACTACCTCCGCGCGATCGAGGTGGCCGAGCAGGCAGATCTCCCGCACGCGGCAGCGATGGCGAAGGCGCAGCTCGGGCAGAGTCTCGCGTTGGGTGATATGACCGACGTGGTCGACATCGACGTGATGCTGGACTCCGCCGAGCGGATGTTCCGGTCGAGCCGGGACCACCTGGGGCTGGCGATGGTCGCGATGGATCGGATGTTGATCGCGTTCGGGCGTGACCTGCCCGAAGCACTCGACGCCGCCGGACAGGAACAGCTCCGTCACAGCCGGCTCGCCAATGCGGTCCAGTACGAGCAGATCGCGCTCGTCTCGCTGGGCGTGTCGGCGTATCTGCGAGGCGGGCTGGATCGGCGCTCTGCACTGCTGCGGGAGGCGGTACATCTGGCGATGGAGACGGGTAACCGACTCCAGCTCGGCATCGCCCTGCAGGCCGTCGCCGCGACCACCGCCGGGTGCGATCCCCGGCGGGCGGCGCGACTGTGGGGCGCCGGGGTCGACTGGGCACCACTGTGGCCACTGTTCGAACGAAGGTACGCAGTCTTGCTCGAAGCTGCCCGGC
This sequence comes from Acidimicrobiaceae bacterium, assembly GCA_024641005.1. GTDB lineage: Bacteria > Actinomycetota > Acidimicrobiia > Acidimicrobiales > Ilumatobacteraceae > Ilumatobacter. The sequence goes on along the minus strand of JAHEDX010000018.1, from coordinate 26,347 downwards.
ACGGGTTGGGTGCCGAGTTCGACCGACTCGCCACTGCCGGGGCCGCGCTGACCGTCGACGATGCCGTCGTCCTGTCGGACGAGGCGTGTCGGCTCGACGAGCCGACCGCTCGAGGGTGAACGCCGTCCGTCAGCTTCTCGCAGTCTGGTCCGAGTCGGACCCCGTCAGCTCGGGGTGAGTCTGCCCGTTCCATTCGGTCCGGCAGGCCTCGACGACTCCGAGAGGCGGTTCCACACCTGCTCGGCGAGGATCACGAGCAGGCATGCGACACCGGACAGGGTGAACACGACCAGCGTGCCGGGGATGGTCTCCAACAGGTGCGGGGCGGTGAGCATCGCCGCGGCCAGCGTCACCATCAGGGTGCCACCGACGAGCTGGAGCAGTCGGCCGTGCTGTTCTTGCAGCTTGGTTGCTCGCATCGTGATGACGACCCCGCCGAAGATGACGAGCTCATCGATCAGGAACACCAAGAGATACAGCATGAAGAGCACCGCTGCGCCGGCGGCGGGGACGCCTCGATCCGACAGCAGGTTCGTCCACAGGAGTGGGAGCCCGGCCGTACACGGTGTCTCCAGCAGCGACACGCCGACGGCCAGCACCACGGTGCCGCCGAGCGTCGCCGGGAGCGAACGGTTCGGATCGGCGAGCGATCGCATCCGACGGAAGATGCCCGGCTTACGCGTCGACGAGATCGTGACGGAAGGGCCCTTCGACGTCCAGTACTCCTTCAGATGGAACACGCCGAAGATGCCGGCGACCAACGCGACCGCGACCCGTATCCAGGTCGCGTTCCCGACCACGCTCAGCGTCGAGTAGGCACCCAACATGTACAGCCCGTACAGCATCGACGTCACGAGCAGGAAGAGGCCACCCACAGCGAAGACCCGTGCCCGCGATCCGCTGTGCACGACGAGCGCCATCAACATCGACAGCACCCACAACGAACACGGGTTGACACCGTCGACGAACGCGATCAGCACGGTGGCGCCGACCATCGACCGCGAACCGACGTCGACCGATCCGACGAACGGTACGTCGATGACGAAATCGTCCCCGTCGACCGGCGTGAGCCCGGAGGTCAACTCGCTGACGACCTCTTCGATGCGGCCGGTGAGTGCGTCGGAGTACCCGACATAGACCCGATCCCCGACGACGACGGTCGGGACCGCGCGGGGTTCCTCGCCCAGCAGGGCCAAGGTGTCGCGGAAGATGATCTGGTTGGCCTGGTCGTGCCAGACCTCGTAGCGCACGACGACCAGCTCGGGAACACGTTGCTCGAGGTCGTCGAGGAACTCGAGCATCCTGGCGCAATGGGGGCAACCCTCACCATGGAAGATCACCAGTTGGACGGACTCGCGCGGCGCGTTCGGGTCCACCGGGTCAGGCTCCGCCCAGGTTGAGCCACCGGGCAGCAATGTCACCACAGCCGCGAGGAACAAGGCGAAGTACCAGCGCCTCACGATTCGATGGTACGGCCGACCAGGCGTTCGTGACAGGGCTGTTCGTCACCCTCGAACGCAGGATTCGGTGGCGGTCGAACGGTCCGTCGCAGCGTGCGCGAAGGGCCGACCGGGATATTGTCGTCGGTATGGCGGATCGATGCCGAACACAGCACCGTCACGGCCGACCCGTGTCGTTCGGCGGCGCCCGCGACCGGCGGATCTGAGCCGATGATGCGCGGTGCTGTGGTCGAGCCCGACGGTCGCCCGGTCGTGGGCCGGCTGGTGAGCAACGGCGTCGAATCGGTGGTCACCGGACCGGATGGAAGCTGGCAGCTCTCCGATGTCGGTCAACCGTTCGTGTGGGTGCACCGAGGCGGAGGCTTCGATTGTGACGACTGGTACCGCCCGATCGGTGACGAGCCCTTGGTCTTCCGGCTCCACCCGTCGAATCGAACCCGAACACGGTTCGCGCACGTCACCGACCTCCATGTCGATGTCTCGACCGGTGTGTTCGATCTGCGCCAGGGTGACTGCACCGCAGAGCGGTTGCGAGCCGTGTTCAGCGAACTCGCCGATGGCTTCGGGTGTGACTTCGTGCTCGCCACCGGTGACCTCACGAATCGCGGAACGCTCGACGACCTCGCCGAGTTCCGTGCTGCACTGATCGACTCCCCGGTGCCGGTGTTCTTCATGCCCGGTAATCACGATCACTACGGCGGCTACTTCGAGACCGCAGACCCGGTGCCCGACCCGGTGACGGCCGAACCTTCGTCGCGGCCCTCCGGGTGGCGCTACGAGGCGCAGCTCGGACCGCGTTGGTGGTCGATGAGCGAGGCCGGGCTGCGGATCGTCGCGATCGACTGGCATTCGTGGCACCTCGACGAGGATGCCGACGTGCAGCGTGTCTGGCTGGCCTCGGATCTCCGTCACGCTCCGGCCGGTACCGCAGTGCTGATCCTCTCTCATGATCTGATGTCGCGAGACTTCTACGAGTACCTCGCCGAGGTCGCCCCGCACGTGAGGATCGTCGGCTCGTTGTCCGGGCATTGGCACACGGCGCGATCAGGTCGCATCGATGGTGAGCTGCATCTCAACACCGGCAACCCCATGTTCGGTTCGTGGGATTGGTCGCCACCGCACGCCCGGGTTCTCGAATTCGACGGTTCCCGCCTGTCGGTGCGCACCCGAGCACTGGCCGTCGAGCCCGAACACCGGAGCGCGACGTTCGTTTCCGCGCCGGTCGCCGATGGCGCTGTGCCGACCGACCGTGTGAGGTGGCGTTCGGCGCTCGACGGGGTGGCGCACCTGGGTGGGCCGGTCGTCGCGGAGTCTGATCGGGGTCGGCTCGTCGTCGCGGGATGGCGCGACGAGGATCACTCGAACGGAGGGGTGAGCGCCATCAGCACTGCCGACGGTGCCGTCTTATGGTCGGCTCGGTTGGACGGCGCGGTGGTCGGACGGGTCGACGTGACCGGTGGGGATGTCACGGCAGTCACGATCGACGGGCGGGTCGCGATGTTCGATCTCGCAACCGGGGCTCAGCGCTGGTCTCGGCGACTCGACTCCTCGAGGGGCTTGTGGGTGTGTTCGAAGCCACTGGTCGCCGGTGGCGCGGTCGTGGTGGGTTCGGGGCCGTTGCTCGCCGGGCTCGATCGACGCGACGGGCGTGAGCTGTGGCGTCGCACCGATATCGGCAGCCATGAGATGTACCCGAACTACGGCGACGGCCTCGTCGCCGACCGGAACGTGATCCTCGGCATGCCGTCGATCGAGCCGTCGATCCATGCGGTGGATGCAGCCACGGGCGAAACGGCATGGACACTGACCGCCACGACCGGTGGGGGCAGCCCGGCGGGCTCGCTGACGTACGGGTCGGATCGGCGGGCGTATGGCCTGAGTCATCGACCCGAACTGTTCTGCATCGACGCGTCGACCGGTGAGGAACTGTTCCGAGTCGACGTCGGGGGCCGCTACACGTGGGCCGCCCCGCTCGTCATCGACGCAACGGTGCTGGTCATGAGCGCGGATGCCTGGCTGTTCGGGTTCGACGCCATGGACGGCTCCGAGTTGTGGCGAGTACAGGTACCCGCTGCTGCTGCTCCCGGATTCGCGCCGTATCGGGGCCCCGGGCAGTCCTCGATCACCAGCCCGGTCCGGGCATGCGAAGGTGGCGAGGTTCAGAGTTTCGTGGCGTCGACGGATGGCAGCGTGTGGTCGATCTCACCCGCTACCGGGGTGGTCGATCGGTTGGTGCGGCTACCGGCCGCCGTGACGGCAGGTATCGCGGTTTCGGGTGATTCGCTGATCGTGCCGACGGCCGACGGCTCGCTGTGGTGTGTCGACGCGACGTCTCGGTGACGGCGACCGATGCGGGTGGTCGCCCCGGTGGGGAGGTCTCCCGATGGGTGCTCCCATGTCGGCGACCGACCCGTCCGGCTCAGCCGCTGAAGAACGCGACGATGGACGGATCTTCGAAGAACGCAGTGGACTGCTCGATCGAACACTCTGTCTGGATCGTGGTCATCGCGTTCGTGACGTTCATCAGTTCCGCGATCTGGATGTCGTTCATCGTGTCGGTCGCTTCGACGATGTCGGTGATGTAGGCGATCGCTCCGTCGCAGTCGGCGGGAGCGCCCGATGCCTCCGGTGAGATGCCGTCCGCGGCCGAAAGGCCTCGGACGAACTCGAGCCATCCGAGGGTTCCCGGCGCTACGTCGTTGGCGATGTCGATCGCGAACTCGAAACCCTGGTCGTCGTCGGCGCCGAACTCGTACTGGTCGCAGCCGGCGCCGACCATCTCTGCGTCGAGGCGGGTCGACGATTCATTGATCGAAGCGCTGAGCGCTTCCATGTCGGCAAGCGTCGCACTCTGCCAATCGACTGCTGACACCGCTGGTTCGATCTCCTCGAGGAAATCACCCATCAACTGGCGGCACTCGGTCGGGATGGCGTCGAGGCTGTCGATCACGATCCCCCCGGTGGTGTCGCCGGCCTGGTCGTCGACGCTGGACGGTGCGGTCGTCGTATCGACGGTGGTCGAGACGTCGGGACCGGTGGTCTCGGTCGGGGCCGGCACGTCAGTGGTCGCAGTGCTCGAATCCGAGCCGCTTCCTCCGCAGGCGGCCAAGACGCCGACCAGGATCACAGCGCTCAGTGCATGCTTCATTCGGGTTCCTCTCGCCAGGGGGCTGGATGCAACCTAACCCCCACCAGGCCCGATGGCTCCTCGGGTCCGGGTTGCTCGACCGGTGTCGTTGCCGCTGCGAGGCCGAGGGTGTGTCGGATGCCACTGTACGCAGCACTCAGGGCGCGCGAACCTGGACAAGAACCACGGGGGGTGGTTCTCGAACAGTGAGGGGAAAGATCATGTACATCACACGTCGTATGGCACGCGTCAACGGGATGGCCGGGATGCAGTGGGCTACCGAGATCACGAAGGTGGTTCAACAAGCCGGAGGAATGACGTCGCTCTGGGCCGGTGGACCGGGCTCGACGATCGGCACCGTGGCGTGGTCCACGAGGGTCGAATCGTTCGCCGCAATGGTCGAGTTCAACGAAACGATCACTGCCGATCCGGCCTACCAGGCGCTGGTCGGGCAAGCAGGTGGACACATCGCCTCGATCGAGCCCGACACCTTGATGCAGGTGGTCCACGGTGAGATCACCGGGCAGGCGGACGTCGGCTCGTTTCTCGGCGCTGTGAACGCCGTCAGCAATCCGGCCCGGGCCATGGAAGCAATGGCATGGGCGCCAGTGATCGCCGATGCGTGGACCGCGGCCACCGGCGTTCCGTGCGCGGTGGTGACCAACGCCGCGGGTCCGATGAGCGACATCGGGTGGCTGGTGCGGTTCGACACGGCAGCAGATGTCGATGCAGCGAACGCCAAACTGGCTGCGTCTGCGGAGTACGCCGAGGTGTTCGCAGGGGGTGCCGGTCTCTTCGAGAGCGGCGGCAACCAGATGTACGCCCGCCGCATCGCCTGATATGCCGATCGACCGGGCTCGATCCGGGCGGGTCGGGCCCGGTCTTCCTTCGCGCCCGGCCACGCCATCGTGTGCGGGTCGTGCGCCGCCGCGCCGACCTCTGGCACGTCGGGCAGTGGGGTGGTGGCGCCTCGGTGAGCGATGATCGTGGCATGGATGAAGCCGCCGAACCGTTCACCCTTCGCTCCGCAGCCGGTCTCCCGGCCGAACCTGCACCGCTGGACTCCACTGTGCTGGTCGTCATCGATGCGCAACTGGAGTACACGACCGGACGGATGCCGTTGGTCGGTGTCGACGCGGCGGTCGGGGTGATCGAGGGTCTGCTCACAGCGGCGCGTACTGCCGGTTCGCCGGTCGTGCACGTGTTGCACGAGGGGCGTCCTGGCGGCCTGTTCGACCCGGAGGCGGGTGGTGCACCGATCGCTGCCGTCGCTCCCGGCGATGGCGAGACCGTCGTGCACAAGACACTGCCGAACGCGTTCGCGGCGACCGATCTGGACGGGGTGCTCACCTCCATCGGTGTCAAGGCGTTGACGATCGTCGGCTTCATGACACACATGTGTGTCAGTTCGACGGCGCGATCGGCGCTGGATCACGGCTGTGACGTGACCGTCGTCGCCGACGCCTGTGCGACGCGCGATCTGCCGGGTCCGAACGGGTCGGCACCGGTCGAAGCCGATGTCGTCCACCGGGTCGCGTTGGCCGAGCTCGCCGATCGTTTCGCGACCGTGGTGACCAGTGCTCAGCTCGTACCGGGCGGCTGACGGCTTCGCATCGGCGCAGCGGACGGCTCGGCGGACGCGCTTTGGGCGATCATCGTCCGGGCGTTGGTCGCTGTGCCAGCAACCAGCGAATGCGGGCGTTGGTCATGGCGTAGTGGGCGGTCGTCGCTACACCAAGAACGATTCCCGGCAACGGGCGCCACAGCATGGCCGAAGCGGTTGCTGCGCCGAGCAGCAGCAGCAACTCGATCGTCAGTCGGACCGCACCGCTCACCGCTCTCGGCGCCTCCCCGCTGGCGCTGGCGTCGCCGGGCACGCGGAAGGTGCCCCACACGGCTGAACCGGCCAGTGGCAACCCGACGGCGAGGATCCAGCGCGCCGGGGCGTCGGTGGTGTGCCAGCCGGCGACACCCCACAGCACGATCGCGGCGACCTCGATCAGAAACCGGAAGGCAGCCTGTGCCGGAGCGAGTTCGGACGTGGCCGCCATGGTGACCAGCCTCCCAGTTAGCGCTCGATATTCGACGAATCGTGGGTCCGGTGTGGGCTACTGCTCGTCGTCGATCGTGACGTATGCCTTGCGAAGGGTCTCGTGGACGACCCAACGTCCCGTCGTGCCCGACGGTGTCAGGATCGCCGCACCGGGGACGAGTTCGAGGGAGAGGCCGCCGTCGATGTGAAGTGTTGCTCGCCCCGACAGCACACAGAACACCTCCTGGTAGCCCTCGCGTGAGAACGGGAACTCGCCAGGTGTGCACTCCCACACGCCGACGTCGAGGGCGCCGTGCTGCCATGACGACATCGACGACTCGGCGGGTGAACCGGCGATGATCGTGGGTCGGGGAACGGCCGCACCGAGTTCGACCGTGTGGGCATTCGGCAGGTGGGTGGGGAGTCCGGGCGAACCGGGACGATGGTCGATGACGTACATCTTCCGGACAGTTTGATGGACCTGCCAGACGTGTTCCCAGTCGCGCGGCGTGGTCCACAGCGTTCCGGGCGCCAGGTCGTAGACGCCGTCGCTGTGGCTGATCGTGGCCCGGCCCGAGACCATGAACATCGCCTCGTCGATGTCGCCGGTCGACTCGCTGAACGTGCCGGGGGTGCATTCCCAGATCCCGATCTCTACGTCTCCGCTCAGGAACGGCCAGTCACCGGTGAGCGACTGGCCAGTGTGCTGCGGGTCGACCGGTCCGGTCGGGCTCAATGGCGTGTCGAGGATCGACGGCGTGTACATGGCCCCAGTCTGGCCCGACTCAGTTGACGAGAGTCAGGGGGACGCGTGTTTCGATGATCTCGGGGCACTCAGGGCCGGTGCCGCAACCACCAGGGTCGTACGCGACCACCTCGATCGGACCGTTGGCGGCGCTCACCGTGATCGCGACCTCGAAGTCGGCCCATGTGCCCCAGGCTCCTGCCGTGACGGGTCCGATCGTCATGAGCAGTTCGCCGTCGGCCTTGGACCCCGACCAGACCTCGATCGGGAACTGCGCCTCGTACACGTCGCCCTCTCCGGTCACGGTGAACGTACTGCCGACGATCGCGCCGGGTGCCGGGGTGTCGATGATCACGCTGCCCGAGATGGTGCGGTCGACGTCCATGCGCGCCTGCGGTTCGTCGAGCACGATGCCCTCTCCGCCCAGATACTCGATCGGCTCGCCGTTCAGCCAGAAGAGCACGCGGTCCGAGTTGTCGAACTGGGTCGCGGTGAAGACGACCTGGGCGATGCGTGCGGTCATCGACAGTGACCCGCCGCCGCTCTCGAACTGGGAGCTCAGATCGACCGTTGCGAGCCCATCGGCCAGGTTGAGGTCGAGCAGCTCGGTGCCGTCAGGCACCGTCGAGCTGAGCCCGGTCGCGGCTTCGTCGGCGGTGGGGCCGGCGAGTAGTTCGTTCAGAGCGGCGCGTAACACCTCGGGTCCGGGCACGAGCCGATGGGCGATGGCGAGACGCTCGTCGCGGAGGAAGTAGACCTTCACGTCGACCAGGTTCGGCGCCGTCGTCGGCGGGGTTGTAACGGCCGTCGTCGGAGGAGTCGTCACCGGGGCGGTCGTTGCCGGCTCGGTCGTTGCCGGCGCGGACGTTGTCGGCCCGCTGGTGGTGGGTAACGCCGTCGTTGTCGGCGCGGGTTGCGTCGTGGTCGCCGTGGATTCGGCGTCGGAACCACATGCCGCCGCCGTCGCCAATAGTCCGAGGATGAGTCCGACTCGCAGGAAGCGCATCACACCCTCCCTTCTCGATTCTCATCATCTCTCTGCGCCGGAAAGGGCGCAAGAGGCGAACGCCCTCCCGCCCGGCCACATACGCGCCGACGCCGGCCCGGTTCGCTCCGCTCATGGCGAACGCACGTGATCCGCTACGGTCACGGCACGATCGGTCGGGGGCCGAATCGTGCACGTGGGGAGGACGATGCGTCGACTGATCATCTCGAAGTTCGCCGAGTTGGTCCTCGTGCTGCTCGTGGTGTCGATCGTCAGCTTCCTCCTCTTGTCGCTCGTGCCGGGTGGTGATCCAGCCGTACGAATCCTGGGCGAGCAGGCCACGCCTGAGTCGATCGCCGAGTTGCGTGGCGAACTCGGCCTCGACGACCCGATCGTGACCCGCTACCTGCGTTGGCTCGGAGGGGTGTTGCACGGCGATCTCGGTCGCTCGACCGACCTCAACCAGGATGTCTCCGACGTACTCAAGGACAAGCTCCCGGTCACCATCGAGCTGGCCATCCTGTCGATCGGCATCGGGGTGCTCGTCGCCGTCCCGCTGGGCGTGTTCGGCGCGTGGAAAGCCGGTGGCCGAACCGACAGGGCGATCACCGCCATCAGTTTCGCCGTGCTGTCCCTTCCCGGCTTTCTCGTCGCGATCGCATTGTTGATCGTGTTCGCCGTTCATTGGAAGCTGCTGCCGGCGACGCCGGCGTGGGTGCCGTTCACCGAGGCTCCGCTCACCAACCTCAAGAATCTGATCCTGCCGGTCGCATCGATGGCGATCGGGGAGATCGCGGTGCTCAACCGTGTGTTGCGATCCGACATGATCGAGGTGCTCCAGAGCGACTACATCGACGCGGCGCGCTCCAAAGGGTTGTCGAACCGGTACATCCTCTTCCGGCACGCGTTGCCGGGTTCGCTGACCTCGATGCTCACGCTGATCGGTCTGCAGATCGCCGGGGCGATGACCGGTGCCGTGGTGATCGAGCAGATCTTCGGCTTGCCCGGTATCGGCCGCACCCTGTTGCTCGCGATCTCGCGACGTGATCTCGTGCTCGTGCAAGGGATCGTGCTGGTCGTCGCGTCGGCGTACGTGATCGTCAACTTCCTGGTCGACCTCGCCTACCGGCTGACCGACCCGAGGCTTCGTCATGGCTAGCCCGATCGCCATCGCCGTGCCCACCCGCAGCAGGTCGGGCCTCGGGGTGCTCTTCTGGTTCGCCGCCGGTTGGCTGGTGCTCGTCCTGTTCGCTGCGGTCTTCGGCCGGTTTCTCCCGCTCGACGACCCGACCCGTATCCGGCCCGCCGACAAGTACCTCCCCATCCTCTCCGACGGCCACCTGCTCGGAACCGATCAACTCGGGCGGGACATGCTCGCCCGTCTCGTCGACGGGGCCAAGATCTCGGTGTTCATCAGCCTGGTCACGGTCGGCGTCGGCATCACGGTCGGTGGACTGGTCGGTACGACGGTCGGCTACTTCGGCGGCAAGATCGAGACGATCGCGATGGCGATCGTCAACATCGTGCTGTCGTTCCCAGCCCTCGTGATCCTGCTCGGCGTCGTCGCGATGGCGGGGCAGACGTTGAAAGTGATCACGATCGTGTTCAGCGTGCTCGCGATACCTGCCTACACGCGGTTCGCTCGCGCCTCCACCCTGACGATCAAGCAGAACGACTGGGTGACGGCCAGCGCCATGATCGGATCGAGGACCAGCCGCATCGTGTTCCGCGTGCTCATGCCCAATGTGCTGTTGACGCTGATCACGTTCGGGTTGCTCGCGGTCGGCGGCGTGATCGTCGCAGAGGGTGTGATCGCATTCCTCGGATTCGGCGTACCGCCGCCGCAGGCGACCTGGGGCGGCATGATCGCCGACGGTAACCGGGCGTTCGCCGACGACATCTTGCACGTGGCCGTCGTACCGGCGACCACCATGTTTCTCACCATTCTCTCGCTCAACCTGGTCGGCGACGGGCTCCGACGCAAGTTCCAGGTGCGCGATGCACAGATCTGAGCGTTCACCAGGACGCACGGAAGGAGCAACGACATGAAACGATCGATGCGGGCGCTCGTACCGCTCGTGGCCCTCGCTGTGGTGGCCACGGCGTGCTCGGGTGGCGACGACGATTCGAGTGGTGACACCGGGGCTGTCGACGATGCGGCGACCACCACGGTCGCCGACATCTCGTCGGCCACGACCCAGCCGGCACCCGACGACACGGGTCACGAGATCACCCGCGGCGGTGAGATCAGCGTCGGCATCGTCGCCGAGAGCTCGGGCTGGTACCCGCCGAGCGCGGAGACAGCGTTCTCGGCCGGCTTCCTGGTGATGGACGCGCTGTACGACCGCTGGTTCGATCTCACCGGTACCGGTGAGGTCGTTCCGATGATCGCTGCCGAGCGCGCGACCCCCAACGACGACGCATCGGAGTGGACGATGAAGATCCGCCCGGGGATCCTGTTCCAGGACGGGACAGCGGTCAATGCCGCCGCAGCGGTCGACATGGTCGCGTTGTGGAAGGAGGGCCCGTTCGCCTCCAACGTCACCGTCGTCAGCGCGGAAGCGCTCGACGAGTACACCGTGAAGTACACCCTCAAGGGTCCTGACCCGGCGTTCGAGCAGAGCCTCGCGGGCATCTCGACCGGTGCGGTGTTCTCACCGACGGCGGCCCGTGCGTTCGGCCCCGAGGATTCGGTGGAGCACCCGGTCGGGACCGGCCCCTTCATGTTCGAGTCGTGGACCCGCGACTCGGAGGTGGTCGTGGTTCGCAACCCGAACTATTGGCGCAGCGCACCCGACGGCGGAACACTTCCCTACCTCGATCGCATCCGGTTCCGAGTGCTTCCCGACGGCACCGCTCGACTCGCCAGCTTGGAGGCCGGTGACCTGCAGGTCACCACGCAGGGAGGCCCCGCCGGTGGTCAAGCGCTCGTCGACCAGGGGTTCGTTCCCTACGAGTACATCGGCAACGGAGCAGGCCTCAACATCTACAACACCGCTGTGCCGCCCTTCGACGACGTGCGCATCCGGCGCGCCGCTGCTCACGCGCTCGACCCAGAGCAGGCCACCGCGCTGCGTCCCGCCAACCTGTCCGGCATCAATGTGGTCCGCACCCAGTACTTCAGTACGACCAGCGCATGGTACGACGAGGCAGCCGGCGCGGACTATGCCACGTACGACCTCGACGAAGCGGTTCGGCTCGCCGACGAGTACGTCAACGACCCCGACCGCAGCGACGGTAGAGCGGTCGGCGAGCCGGTGAGCTTCACCTACGACTGCAACACCGACCCGGCCAACCTCGACACGGCTCAGCTCTTCCAGCAGGAGTGGGGTGACATCGGTTTCGAGGTCGACCTCCGCACGACCGAACAAGCGAGCTACATCACCAAGGTGATCGGCACCACCAGCGAACCGCTCTTCCAGGGCGACTTCCAGATCGCTTGCTGGGCGGACGGCAACGAGGACGATCCGCTACAGATCTTCCGGACCCGCTACGGCGACGGTGAGGTGCTGAACTGGACCAACTTCCACACCCCCGAGATCGATGCCCAGATCGAGATCCTCCGTGGTGTCGACCCTGCCGCCCGCAAGGCCGCTGCAGCCGAGATCAGCCGCATCACCGCGGAAGCGATGCCCGTGAACTGGTGGGCCTCCGGCTCGACGTTGGTGCTCACCGTTCCCGAGATGCGAGGCCTCGAGAAGTTCACCTACCCCGACGGACAAGCCGGCGCGCGGCGCGGTAGCGGCCGCGTGTGGTGGCACGAGACGTGGTTGGAGGGGGCGCAACCGCTCTCTGACCTCCCGCCGGGTTTCATCGAGCTCCCCGACGTTCCGACGACCACCACGACCCTGGCTCCGACCGGGCCCGAGGGCACACCGTCTCGTGACGACGTACTCGCCGCGATGCCGGCGCCCCCGGGAGCGCTCACGTTGGGAGGCACCGACGCACCGCTCGCCGAGCTGTGCCCCGGCATCGTCACGTTGGAGGGCATCACCCCGATCTCGGCCACGACCCAGCACTACGACGGAGACCCCACGCTGGGTCCGTTCGGTGCCGTCACCGTGTACGAGCTCGGTGATGGTGATGCAGATGTCATCGTCGGCCGCTACGACCAGGCGGTCACCGAGTGTGCATCGTTCACGAGCGCGTTGGCCGACGGCACCGCCCTCGAGTTGGGCTATGTCACTCGCGACCTGGGCAGCTACGGCGACGGGTCGCCCGGGTACGCGGTGCTCGGGACAGCGGGTGGTTTCCCGATCGACACCGACATCATCCTCGTCAGGTCGGGCAACAATCTGGCGTTGGTGACCGGGTTGCACATCCTCAACCCGGCCGACGGCTCGGTCGCGAAGCCGTTGGCCGAGGGGGCGGTCGCCGCTCTGGCGGTGCTGTCCGGCTGAACTTCTGGTGGCTTGGGGGCCGGGTCCGACGTGGTCGGGGCCGGCCCCACCCGCGGCGTGCGACCGGCGACCGCTCTGGGTCCAGGTCGTGGACCGGAGGCCCTTGCGGTCGTCGGTCGCCGGGCGGATGATCGAGGTATGAAAGCACGTGTGGCAACGATGATTGCCGCAGCATCGGTGCTTGTGTTGGCCGGTGGGTGCGGCGGCGGTGACAACGACGGCCCGGAGATCCCCAACCCCGCAGCGGTGTACTGCGAGCAGCAGGGTGGCACCGTGTCGGGGCCGGAACCGATGTGCGAGCTACCCGACGGTTCGGTGGTCGACGCGTGGGACTACTACCGCACCGAGACCGGTGCCGGTGCGGGCCTGGCGAACCCCGCAGCGGTGTTCTGCGAGCAGCAGGGTGGCACCGTGTCGGGGCCGGAACCGATGTGCGAGCTACCCGACGGTTCGGTGGTCGACGCGTGGGACTACTACCGCGCCGAAGGCCTCGGCAACTGACTCACCCAACCGACTCACCCAACCGACTCACCCGACTGGCTCACCTGGGTCGGCGACCGGCGATCCGTGGGTGACGCAGCGCGGTCAGGCCGCCGGTAGCCCGAACTTCGGGTAGGTGTTGTCGACCATCGCGACGTAGGCCCAGACCCGGTAGTAGTAGTTGCTGACGCGCACCAGGAAGTCGCGCATGCCCTGAGGCCACCTGCCGGTGAACACCACGGCGAACCAGCCGATGATCGCCACTGCCATGGCACCGATCCCGAAGATCGCGACGACGATGTAGTGGGGGATCGCCAGGAATACATTGAGGGCGGCGGATCGCTTGACCGACTCCGGCACCTCGGGAAGTGTCAATCGCACCGGTGGGTACGAGTTGTTGTCGGCCGGCCCGGAGTCGAAGTCGAACCCTGGGTAGGTCTGCGAATAGCCGAACAGGAAGCCGCTTGCTCGGGCGTTGTAGCGCTCGTACATCGCCATGATGCCGTACATGCCGGGGTGCAGCTTGCCGGTGAAGATGAGCATCAGCCAGTAGACGAAGAACACCACCCGCGCCAGTATTTGGAGCGCGTAGAGGACGAGGAAGTGCGGGATGTACAGCACCCAGTTCACCAGCGGTCGCCATCTCGCCAGCTCGTAGGGTGAATCGACGACCAGATAGGCGGTGTCGGCGTTCGTAGTCGTGTTGCTCATGTCGAATGGCCTCCTCGGAGCGCGACCACCATCATGGTGCACGCGGCGCAGACAAGCCAGTGATAGGGGTCTGACCGTTTGCTGCGCCGGCCCTCCCGGGGTCGAGCCGATCGAGGCCAGCTGGCCGGTCTAGAGTTCGTCACCGACGCGGAGGGCACCGAATGCACGAGGCCGATCAGCACGACGCATGGAGCGCCGGACGCAGCTACGACGAGTACATGGGCAGATGGAGCGGCGCTGTCGCCGGGGCCTTCCTCGAATGGCTCGACTTGCCCGCCGGCCTCGATTGGCTCGACGTCGGGTGCGGCACGGGTGCCTTGTCGGCGGCAGTGATCGAACGGTGTGCACCCGACTCGCTGATCGGCATCGATCCGTCGGACGGATTCGTGCGTCATGCTGCCGGCATCGTGACGGACCCGAGGGCCCGGTTCGAGGTCGGCACTGCGGAGCATCTGCCGGCCGCCGGCGACACTGTCGACGTCGTGACATCGGCGCTGGCCTACAACTTCGTGCCCGATCGCATCGCCGCCCTCCGCGAGTTCCGACGCGTCACGCGACCCGGTGGCACCGTGTCGTTCTACGTCTGGGACTATCCCGGCGGTGGCGTCGGATTCATCGATGCGTTCTGGAAGGCGGCTGCTGCCCTCGACGCTGCTGCTGGCGGGTTGGACGAAGCGGTCCGTTTCCCGTTCTGTACGGCCGGTTCGCTCGAGGACGAGGTCGAGTCTGCGGGTTACTCGGATGTCGAGGTCGTTGCCCTCGAGGTACCGACCCGGTTCGCGGACTTCGAGGCGTTCTGGCACCCCTTCACCCTGGGGGCCGGGCCCGCACCCGGCTATCTCGCCAGCCTGTCCACCGATGCCGGTGAACGCCTACGACGGCTCTTGCGTGACCAGCTGGGCGGAGGCGTCGTCGAGCTGACCGCCCGGGCGTGGGCGGTCAGGGCGCCGGCGTAGACCCGCGGACCGTGGGTGCACGACGCCCAACGGGCAACGGGAACTGAGCACGTTGCGGACCGGTGGAGATGGTCGCGTCTCGGGAACGGTGGGATCGAGGAGGCGATAGGTTCAGCAGTTCCTGAAATCGACCCTCTGGAGCAGTACGTGGATCGCATCGCTCTGCGAGGTGCCCTCGGCGCCCTCGCCTCAAATCATCTGTGGACCTGGCAGTACCGCACGTCCGATCTGTTCTCGGCGTTGCCGACGGCACACGTCGACCTTCATCCGGTGCAGGCCGTCAAGGCGCTCGATGACGCGCAACTCGACGCACTGCTCGATGACGGGGATTTCGTTTCCGCCGTCGCGAGCCAGGTTGCTGCACTCGATCAGACGATGGAGACTGCCGTCGTCAGCCCCGATATCGCTTACTTCTCGCCCGAGTTCGGCATCAGCGAGGTGGTGCCGCAGTATTCGGGTGGCCTCGGGATCCTGGCCGGCGATCACCTCAAGTCGGCGAGCGATCTGGGTACGTCGCTGGCTGGCGTCGGTCTGTTCTACCGTCACGGCTTCTTCCGCCAGTACATCGAGGACGGCCAGCAGGCCGAGCACATCGGCACCTACGATCCCACCGATTTCGGGTGCGTCGACACGGGCATCGTCGTCGAGGTGCCCATCGCCGACCGGCTGGTCTCGGCGAAGGTCTGGCGCTTCGCCGTCGGGCGTGTCCCGCTGCTGTTGCTCGACACCGACCTGCCCGTCAACTCGGCCGAGGATCGAGCCATCACCGATCGTCTCTACAGCGGTGATCAGTTGCACCGGCTCGAACAAGAACTCGTCCTCGGTGTCGGCGGCGCCCGTGCCGTCACGGCGATGGGCTGGAAGCCGGGTGTGTACCACTCGAATGAAGGCCACGCCGGCTTTCTCGCCCTCACCCTGCTCGATCAGGCGCGCGCCCCTGGTGGCGCGACCACGTTGGCCAGAGCAGTCGAGTTGGTCAAGCCGCGCGTGCTGTTCACCACGCACACGCCGGTCCCGGCCGGTATCGACCGGTTCCCCCGGTCGCTGGTCGATCCCCATCTGCGGCCGTGGTGCGAGGCATGGGGTGACTCGATCGATGCGTTGGCGGCGCTCGGCGAGGATCCTCACGACGGCACCGAGGTCTTCAACATGGCCGCGTTCTGTCTCCATGTCGCGTCGCGTGCGAACGGCGTTTCGAAGCTGCACGGCGAGGTCAGCCGTGGACTGTTTGCGATGGTGCCGGGTGGCAGCGCGATCACTTCGGTCACCAATGGTGTGCACGCCCGCACGTGGGTGAGCCCCTGTTTGCAGGATCTGTTCGATACACGTCTCGGCGACGGATGGGACCGGGGTGTCGAGACGGCGTGGTCGAACATCGACGGTGTGTCCGCCGACGCGATCACCGAATGCCGCGCCGTGACCCGAGCTCCCTTGGCCGAGTTGCTGGCCGACCGGGCCGACATCACGCTCGATCCCGATGCGTTGGTGATCGGTTTCGCCCGCCGCTTCGCCACCTACAAGCGCGCCAACCTGCTGCTGCGCCACCCCGACGCGCTCGCGGCGTTGTTGGCCGACGACGACCGTCCGGTGCACTTCGTGTTCGCGGGCAAGGCGCACCCGGCCGATGTGCCCGGCAAGAGCCTGCTCGCCGACATCGTCGCCTACGGACACACGCCGGCCGCCAATCAGCGGTTCAGCTTTCTGCCCGACTACGACATCGCGGTGGCCCGAGCGATGTACTTCGGCTGTGATGTGTGGCTGAACAACCCGGTGCGGCCGCGCGAGGCGTCGGGTACCAGTGGCGAGAAGGCTGCATTGAACGGTGTGCTCAACTGTTCGATCCTCGATGGCTGGTGGGCCGAGATGTCCGACGGTCGCAATGGTTGGGACATCCCGACGTCGGACGCGGTTGTCGACGATGTCCGCGACGACGACGAGTCGGCATCGACGCTCGCGCTGTTGGTCGAGATCGCCGCCGAGTTCCACGCCGACGGTCGTGGCCACCCCAGTGCGGCGTGGGTCGACCGGATGCGCCACAACTGGCGCACGCTCGGCCCGTTGGTCACCGCGGCTCGCATGGTCGCCGACTACGAGCGCACGCTCTACGGCCCGATGCTCGCAACCCAACACCGCTGACCCCCACCCCACCCCGTTCTGTGCAGCAAGTTGCAGCACCGGGTCTGCAGGATGCTGAACAGAACGGGGTGGTGGGGGCGGGTGATTGGGGTCAGGGGGTGTCGAGGAGGGCGGTGAAGTGGTGCTCGATGCCGGCGGCGATGTCGGCCAGATCGGGCACGACGTCTCGGTCGCTGGTGATTCCGAAGAACAGATGCCCTTCGTATGAGACGACCGCGATCGTCAGGCCTTCCTGGTCGATCACCTCGACGTAGGGGTAGGTGCGCAGTACTTGTGCTCCGAGCAGGTACAAGGGGATCGGTGGCCCGGGAATGTTGGTGATCACCAGGTTCATCGGGATCTGACGGCTGACGAATCGGGTGAGCGTGGTCGCCAGCGGGGGAATGCTGTCGGCGATCTCGGTGATCGTGTGCGCCCCGTCGACCAATCCTGATCCCTTGAGCTCGGTGGTGCTGGCGTGGATCTGGGCGAGACGCGTCGCCGGGTCGGGTTCGTGGACCGGGAGGTCGACCACGATCAGTGAGACCCGGTTCCCCAGGGTGTCGCCGTGCTCGTCGTCGTTTCGCAGCGAGACGGGAACCATTGCCTTGAGCACCCGACCGTCGGAGACCTCGCCGTGCTCGATGAGGTAGTCGCGCAGCGCACCGCTGCACGCCGCCAGCACGGCATCGTTGAGTGTGACGGACCGTTGCTCTTTCACCGCGCGGGCGAGATCGAGTGGTACATCGGCGTGGACCCAGCGGCGATGTGCCGAAACGGGTCGATTCCAGGGTGCCGACTCGGGCTTGGAGAGGAAGCTCGCCGCGGTTCGCAATGCGTTGGTGGTCGTGGTGAGCGCAGGGCGAGGATCGCGCACTGTGCGAACCGCCGACTGTGCCAACCGCAGCGGGCTGCTCCATTGCTCGGCGATGGAATCCGAGAGCAGTCGCCTCGGGGAGGGCGCCGGTCGCGGATGCCACTCGGGCGGGTCGTCGTCGGGTGCCGGGGCCGGTTCGAGATCGATCAGTGTCAGCGCGAGGTCGACGTTGGCGATGCCGTCGCCGAGCGAGTGGTGGGTCTTGATGATCAGACCGACCTCGTCGGCGGCGAGGCCGTCCACGAACCACATCTCCCACAGCGGTCGGGCCCGGTCGAGTGGCAGCGACTGCAGGCGACCCATCAACGCCGAGAGCTGCTCGTCGTCGCCGGGTCTCGGCAGCGCCGTGAGGCGCACGTGGTACTCGATGTCGAACCCGGTGTCGTCGATCCATACCGGGCGTCCCTGGTCGTAGGGCACCTCCATGACCTTGTGGCGCAGTCGTGGGACCTTGTGCACTCGGCGGGCGACGTGGGCCCGCAGGTCGTCGATCCGGATCCGGCCGGACCCGTCACGCAGCGGCGCCCCTTCGAGCAGCGACAACGATCCGACGTGCTGTGGCTCGTGTGACGTCTCGATGCGCAGGAACGTCGCGTCCAACGCCGTCAATCGCTCGTAATGCACCCAGACCTCCTCGGCCCAGCGGGTCGTTCCGGTCCTTATCGTCACGCTCGGTGGCGCCGAGCGATACGGCCGAATGTCACCAGTCGCGCCGGTGGTTCGCAGGCGTTTCGAACGTGGAAGCGCTGCCTGCGCGTTCGTCAGTCGGCGAGTCGGCGGCGAAGCTCGACATAGACGTCGTCGCCTGCGAGTGCGATGAGCGAGTCGCGGAGCGAGTCGATCACGGGCGCTGTCCCGGAATAGGCCTCGCCGCCCTCCGATCGCTCGGTGCAGCACCAGGCCATCGTCCGGCCGTGGTCACCCCAGTCGGTGCGGGTCCACCGGCGAACGGTCGCCAGTTCGAACCGGTCACCGAGATCCTGCCAGTCGATACGCAGCGGCAGCTGCCAGCACACGGATGGTTTCCACTCGGTGGGTGACTCGTCGGCGGCGAGGGCGGCCAGGTGCAGCGCGCATCCTGCTCCGCCTGGGAACCCCGGCCTGTTGAGGAAGATGCAAGCTCCGTCCATGACTCTGGTGTGCGAGCGCGCAGCGTCCTCGAAGACGTCGATGACGCCCCCGTCGGCGTGCGCTACCTCGTGGTACTGCCACTGGTCGGGGTCGAGCACCGATGCGTACGCGGCGACGGTCATCGCTTCTTGTTCCCCGGCGGGTCCGTCGCCGAAGTGGGCGCCGAGTGAGCAGCACCCCTGATCGAGGTCGGCGGCGGGCTCGGCGAGGATGCCCTTGCAGCCGTTCCCGTACAGGCACACCCAGTTCGATTCGAGGAACTCGCGCTCGAACCGCCAGACGGTCTCGTGGCTCGTGATCTCGATGAAGTCGTCACCCACCGTTCAGATCATCGCAGCAATCGAGTCGATTGCGAACGGCCGCTCGATGCGGCTCGGGACGGGCATGTCGTTTCAGTCGTCGAGCCGCGAGCGCAGGATCTCGACACCGTTGCCCGACAGCGCATCGATCGCGCTTTGCCGACCGGCGATCGCCAGTATCAAGTCGGGTGCCGATCCGGTCACGCCGCTCCCCGAACCGTGCAGCCAACCCGTGTCGACGGAGGTGAAGGTCAGGCCCTCGGTCACACCGGCCCGCACGAATCCTCGGGTTGCCTTGGGCGACATCAGGAAGTCGAGCACGACGTGGGCGCGTTCGGTCGGGATCGACCTGGAGATCCCGAGTGGCCGGGCGATGTCCTGGGTGTGCACGACGATGTCGGTCAGCGGTGCCTCGGGCCCGAGCCCTGGCGGGGTGAAGCGATGGCCGGCGTCCCTGCGCAGGGCGGCGGCCAGCTCGGGATTCGATCGTTTGTCGCGCTTGGCGAATCGATCGGAGACCCTGTTCAGGTCGAAACCGCTCCGCGTCAGCATCAGTGCCATCTTGGGAAGTGACACCGAGAACGGCATCAGCAGGTGCGCGACCACCTCGCGAATCCTCCAGCCGTCGCAGAGACTGGGCGCATCCCACTGCTCGGCGGTCAAGCCCTCGAGCATGTCGGCTGTCAGCCGACGCTCGTCGGCGATCATCGCAAAGACGTCCGACACCTCGACAATCTTCCCACATCGTGGGACCTGCCCGGTTCCATTCGTCTCGATGTGTTCTCCGTGGGACGATGTGGGCCTTGCTCCAGCCGCCGCCGACCCTGCCACGCCACGAGATCGCGGCCGCGATACTCGTCGACGGTGACCGGGTGCTGATGTGTCACCGCCATCCGGATCGCCGCTGGTATCCGGACATCTGGGATTTGCCGGGCGGGCACGTCGAGGAGGGTGAGACGCCGCAGGGGGCGCTCGTGCGGGAACTCCAGGAGGAACTCGGTATCTCGGTGGATCCAGCCACCGTCGGGTCGCGACGCACGCTCACTCCCGATGCCCGTCTGACGATCCATGTCTGGGTGGTGCGGGCGTGGTCGGGTGTGGTGACCAATCGGGCGCCCACGGAGCACGACGTGATCGGTTGGTTCCTGCCGGCCGAGGTTGCAGGGCTCGACCTGCCCGACCGTGTACTCGTCGACCTGTGCCGGCGGGCGGTCAGCTCGAACCAGCTCGACGAACAGTCGGATGCCTGACCCGTCCTCGCCCATGCGCCGGGCATCCGCCTCAGCACCGTTGGTACGGTGCGGTCGTGCGTGATCACGATCTGGCCCAGCTGAACGTCGGCCGCCTCGTCGCTCCGAGCGACTCGCCGATGGTCGCCGAGTTCATGGAGGCGCTCGATGCTGTGAATGCCCTGGCCGACGCCAGCGACGGATTCGTGTGGCGCTTCCAGACCCCCGAAGGCAACGCGACCGCCGAGCGTCCGTTCGCCGACGACCTGATCCTCATCAACCTCTCGACGTGGTCGTCGATCGACGCTGTCTCCGAGTTCGTGTATCGCACCGTTCACGCGGACTACCTCCGGCGTCGACGCGAGTGGTTCGAGCGATTCGAGGATGTCGTGGTGGTGCTGTGGTGGGTGCCCAACGGGTATCGGCCCAGTGTCGAGGAGGCGATCGACCGGCTCGACCGATTGCGCAACGTCGGCCCGACCGCGCAGGCCTTCACCTTCCGTCACCGGTTCGACCCACCGTTGCCGGGCTCAGACCCGGCGCCGGGATGACCGTCGGCTGACTCTGGCCCTCGATCCGTGCGTCGGGCCGCACACCGACCATCTGCGATGTCTGTCGAGCCGTGGCAGGCCACTGAGTGAGTGCTCACTCATTCCGGTAGAGTCACTCCCATGTCGCCCGCTTCCGCTCCTCTCGCCGGCGGCAAGCGGGCAGCACCGCTGCCGGCCGAGCAACGTCGAGCGGCGATCATCCACGCGGTGCTTCCCTTGCTCGTCGAACACGGTGGCGCGGTCACGACCAGACAGATCGCCAACGCTGCCGGCGTGTCCGAAGGCACGATCTTCAACGTCTTCACCGACAAGGACGAGCTGCTCGCAGCCGCGCTCGACGTGGCGATCGACCTCGCTCCGTTCGAGCGTGCGATCGACGACATCGATCGGACGGCGCCCTTCGAGCAGCGGCTGGTGCTGGCGACCGAGCTGATCCAGCGTCGCATCGTCGATATCTGGAAGCTCGTCTCACAACTTGGCAGCCATCATCGGCCGGGCGATCACCAGCCGCTTCCCGACAGTGCCTCGTTGGCCGATCTGCTCGCTGCCGAACCGGGCCACCTCCGGATGGAGCCCGCCGATGCGGCTCGCCTGTTGCGAGCCCTCTCGCTCTCGTTGACCCACCCGGTATTGACGGCCGAACCGCGTTCGGCCATCGACATCGTCGATCTGTTCCTCCACGGCGCTGCCCGTGGACAGGAAGGCCACTCATGAGCTTGCGTCAGCTGTTCCGCACCCATCTCGCGCCATACAAGAAGGTGTTGTGGATCGTCGTCGTGCTGCAGGCGATCCAGACGAGCGCGACGCTCGCCCTCCCCAGCCTCAACGCCGACCTCATCAACAAGGGCGTGCTCGTCGGCGACAACGGGTACATCTGGCGCACCGGCGCCGTCATGATCGGCTTCAGCCTGGTGCAGATCGTGTTCGCCGCGGCGGCCGTGTGGTTCGGCGCCCGCGCCGCGATGGGGTTCGGTCGTGACCTGCGCCGCGACCTGTTCCATCAGGTCACCGATTACTCGGCCCGCGAGGTCGGCAAGTTCGGTGCGCCGTCGCTGATCACCCGCATCACCAACGACGTACAGCAGGTGCAGATGCTGGTCGTGCTGGCCGCGACGATGATGATCGCCGCCCCGCTCACGATGGTGATCGGCATCATCCTGGCCATACGCGAAGACGCTGGCCTGTCGGTGATCCTGGTCTTCGCGATGCCCGGAGCGGTGCTGCTGCTCGGCACGATCGTGTCGCGCATGGTGCCGGCCTTCCAGCTGATGCAAGAGCGGATCGACCGTGTCAACAGCGTGTTGCGCGAACAGATCACCGGCATCCGTGTGGTGCGAGCGTTCGTTCGTGAGCCACAGGAGGCTGCCCGGTTCGCTCAGGCCAATGCCGATCTCACCGAGACGTCGTTGCGTGCGGGCCGGTTGATGGCAGCCACGTTTCCCACGGTCGGGTTGATCGTCAACATCTCGAGCCTCGCCGTGTTGTGGCTCGGCGCCGACCGCATCGCCGCCGGCGACATGCAGGTCGGCTCGCTGGTCGCCTACCTCAGCTATCTGATCCAGATCCTGATCGCCGTCGTGATGGCCACATTCATGGCGTCGATGATCCCTCGGGCGGCGGTGGCCGCCGACCGCATCGTCGAGGTGCTCGACACCGACTCGTCGGTTCGGCCACCGGTCGACCCGGTCACCACGGTGCCCGAGCACGGCACGCTCGAGTTCCGGGACGTCGACTTCCGGTACGCAGGCGCGCAAGAGCCGGTGCTCCACGACATCTCGTTTCGCGTCGAGGCCGGTCAGACGACTGCGATCATCGGCAGCACGGGTGCCGGCAAGACCACGATCGTCAACTTGATCGCTCGCCTGTTCGACGCCACCGATGGCACCGTGCTGGTCGACGGCGTCGACGTACGCGAGCTCGACCCCGACCTGTTGTGGGGCAAGGTCGGCTACGTCCCGCAAAAGGCGTATCTGTTCTCGGGAACCGTGGCGTCGAATCTGCGCTTCGGTCGCCCGGATGCCACCGATGACGAGCTGTGGCAGGCACTCGAGATCGCTCAGGCAGCGGGCTTCGTCCAGTCGATGCCGAACGGGCTCGACAGCGAGATCACCCAGGGTGGATCGAACGTCTCGGGCGGCCAACGCCAGCGGCTCTCGATCGCCAGGGCGCTCGTCGCCCGACCCGAGATCTATGTGTTCGACGACTCGTTCTCGGCACTCGATCTCGCTACCGACGCCCGGCTGCGTGCAGCGCTCGAACCTCACACCAGGGACGCCGCCGTGGTGATCGTCGCCCAGCGGGTGTCGACCATCGAAGACGCCGACCAGATCCTCGTCGTCGAGGACGGCATCGTCGTGGGCAAGGGAACACACGCCGAACTGATCGAGCGGTGTCCCACCTACGCCGAGATCGTTGCGTCCCAACTCGGGGAAGGAGCAGCGGCATGAGCGAGCACGACCAGACCTCCCACGACCAGACCTCCCACGACGATCAAGCGGTGCTCACCACGACCGGCCGCGACGCTCGCCGCGGCAGCTTCGGGCCGGGTGGCGGCGCGGGCATGCCGACCGAGAAGAGCAAGGACT
The DNA here is from genome assembly GCA_024641005.1 of Acidimicrobiaceae bacterium. Lineage (GTDB taxonomy): Bacteria > Actinomycetota > Acidimicrobiia > Acidimicrobiales > Ilumatobacteraceae > Ilumatobacter. Next base: position 2,664 of record JAHEDX010000018.1, on the reverse strand, counting down.
TCGGTGCCGCGCTGCGGCGACTCGGAGCGATCCTGGGAACCGAGACCCATCGGTTGGTCGGTGTCACATTGCTGACGGTGGCCAGCGTCGGGCTGGTGGTGCTGGGCCCGCGCCTGCTCGGCCAGGCGACCGACATCATCGTGAGTGGCGTGATGGGTGACGGCATCGACTTCGGTGCCTTGCACCGCAAGTTGTGGATCGTCGCAGCGATCTATTTGGCATCGTGGGTGCTCGCCTACACGCAGGCGTACATCCTCGCCGGGGTGCTGCAACGGGCGATGTTCGCCCTGCGCGAGTCGGTCGAGCACAAGATCAACCGCTTGCCGCTCAGCTATATCGACGGCGAGCAGCGCGGCGACCTGTTGAGCCGGGTCACCAACGACATCGACAACCTGGCCCAGAGCCTGCAGCAGACGACCAGCCAGATCCTCACGTCGCTGCTCACGGTGGTCGGCGTGGTCGTGATGATGTACACGATCTCGCCGTTGATGGCGACGATCGCTCTGATCACTGTGCCGACCTCGGTCTGGTTGATGAAGATGATCGGCACCAGGGCGAGGCCGAAGTTCATGGCGCAGTGGCGTCACACCGGCAGCCTCAACGCCCAGGCCGAGGAGGTGTTCACCGGTCACGCGATCGTGAAGACGTTCGGTCGCCAACGTGATGTCGAGGCTCGCTTCAGCGCCGACAACGACGACCTCTATGAGGCCAGCTACACCGCTCAGTTCACCGCCAGCTTGATCCAACCGATGATGGTCTTCATGGGGAACATCCAGTTCATCCTGATCGCGGTGGTCGGCGGGCTGCGGATCTCGAGTGGTGCGATGTCGGTGGGCGACATGCAGGCGCTGATCCAATACGCCCGGCAGTTCAGCCAGCCTCTCACCCACCTCGCGTCGATGACGGCCACGTTCCAGTCGGGCATCGCGTCGCTCGAACGTGTGCTCGAGTTGCTCGACGCCGACGAGCAGACGCAAGAGCAGGCCGACACGGTCGACCCGGTACCGGTGCGTGGGCGGATCGTGTTCGACGACGTGCATTTCTCGTACAGCCCCGACAAGCCCTTGATCGAGGGTCTCGACGTCGTCGCCGAGCCGGGCCAGACAGTCGCGATCGTCGGACCCACCGGGGCGGGCAAGACCACGCTGGTCAACTTGCTGATGCGGTTCTACGACCTCGATTCGGGAACGATCAGTCTCGACGGGCGCGACATCTCGAGCTTCCCCCGCAAAGAGTTGCGTTCGAAGGTCGGCATGGTGTTGCAGGACACCTGGCTGTTCGGCGGCACGATTCGCGACAACCTCGCGTACGGCAATCCCGACGCGACCGACGAGCAGATCCGTGAGGCTGCCCGCGTCACCTATGTCGATCGCTTCGTGCACTCGTTGCCCGATGGTTACGAGACCGTGATCAACGACGAGGGCGACAACATCTCGGCGGGTGAGAAGCAGTTGTTGACGATCGCTCGCGCGTTCCTCGCCGATCCGTCGATTCTGATCCTCGACGAGGCGACCAGTTCGGTCGACACCCGCACCGAGGTGCTCATCCAGGAGGCCATGAACGCCCTGCGGTCACAGCGCACCAGCTTCGTGATCGCCCACCGTCTGTCGACCATCCGCGGTGCCGACGTCATCTTGGTGATGGACGGTGGCCGCATCGTCGAGCAGGGCAACCACGACGATCTGCTGGCCCACGACGGCCCGTATTCGCGTCTGTATCACGCACAGTTCGCCGGCCAGGCCACCTGACCGGGGCGGGGGGCGGGCGGGCGATCGCCGCCGGTTCCGGCAGGGTCCGCCGCACGGCGCGCCGGTTACCGTCGCGAGATGGACCCGATCATCGCTCGCAAGACGTGGCGCACGCTCGAACCGATCCACGGGATGATCTACTTCGCGCCCGAGGCGGACGAGCAGTACCGGCTGGCCGGCATCAAGGACGAGCAGGCCGGCTATTTCGCGTCGCGCTCGGCCCCGATGGGTGAGGCGTCGGCCGAGCTGGTGATCGCGACGTTCTACAACTTCAACCCCGATTCGGTCCGGGCGGCGATCCCTGTCGCTTGGCAGGCCACACGGCCCGAGGAGCTCGTCGACGCCAGGTTCATGGCTGCCGACGCGGCGCTGCGCCGGTTGCTCGGTGATGCGGTGGCGAGCGACGAGATGGTCGCTGCGTCCCGGCTTGCTCGCAGCGCGGCGTTGGCGGCGTGCGATCGCCTCGAAGGTCGGCCGCTGTTCGCGGGGCACGCGAGCCTGTCGTGGCCGGACGCGCCGCACCTCGTGCTGTGGCATGCCCAGACGTTGCTGCGCGAGTTCCGCGGCGACGGCCACATCGCCGCGCTCGTCGCCGACGACGTGTCGGGCATCGAAGCGTTGATCATGCACGGCGGCACCGGCGATGTCGCTTCGGCGGTGTTGCAGAGCACACGGAACTGGAGTGACGACGCTTGGACCGAAGCTGTCGATCGGCTCATCGATCGGGGCATGCTCGACCCCGACGGCACCTTGTCGGAACTCGGTGCCGAGCGTCGTCAATGGGTCGAGGACCGCACCGACATGCTGGCGCTCGCCCCGTACGAGGCGATCGGCGAAGACGGCTGCGACGAACTTCGTCGGCTCGCCCGCCCCTTCAGTCAGGCCATCGTCGCCGGCGGCGGGCTACCGGTCTGAT
>JAHEDX010000074.1 GCA_024641005.1 Acidimicrobiaceae bacterium | reverse complement strand
TGCGGACCCTGTTCGAGATCAAGGGCGACACACTGTCCGACGCCGATGCGATCGGGCCGAGCCTCGCCCGCCGATACGCCGAACTGATCGAACACGCCGACGCTGCCGCCGCTGCCGGCGCCGGCAACCCGACCGCAGTGACGCTCGGTGAGCCCGGGCAGGTCGAGGTGACCGGCCCCGACGGCACCAACACGGTCGCCGTACCCACCGACACCTGGTACGCGCTCGAGGCGCACGGGCGCTGGTTGATCGCCTGCGAGCTGGTCGGCATCGGCCGACACGTGATCGCTTCGGCGGTCGAGTACACGAAAGAGCGAGTCCAGTACGGCAAGCCGATCGGCGTCTTCCAGGCATTGCAGCACCGCCTCGCCAGCGCCCACGCGATGGTCGTCGGCGCCGGCCACCTCGTCACCGAAGCAGGGCTCGACGGTGACCCGTGGACGGCGACGGTGGCCAAGTGCATGGCCGGGCAGGCCGCCGAGTTCGCCTGCACCCAGGCCCAACAGTGCTACGGCGCGATCGGGTTCACGTTCGAGCACGAGTTCCCCGGCTATCTGCGACGGATGTACTCGCTCGACCGGATGTTCGGCGACTGGCGATCGCTCGAGCACGAGATCGGCGACCGGCTCCAGCAGTCGGGCGTGGTGCCGCGCATCGGCACGATCTGAACCATGCAGCTCGCGTTCCCATCCGAGGCGGAGACCTGGCGCGAGGAGGTTCGTGCGTTCCTGTCGGCCAACCTGCCCGCCGACTGGCGGGGTCTCGGCGCACTCGACGGGGAGGATGCCGAAGCCTTCAGCAACGCATGGCGGCGCACCCTCGCCGAGCACCGGATGATCGGTGTCACCTGGCCGACCGAGTTCGGTGGTCGCGGCCTGACGAAGCTGCATCAGGTGGTGCTGGCCGAGGAGTTCGCTCGTGCCGGCGTGCCCATCTACCGGGTCGCCGACACCACGAGCATCAAGATGCTCGGCAACACGTTGATCGCCTGGGGCACCCCCGAGCAGCAGGCGAAGTACATGCCCGGCATCGTCTCGGGTGAGGCGACATGGGTGCAGGGGTACAGCGAGCCGGAGGCCGGTTCCGACCTGGCGGGGCTCAAGCTGCGGGCCGAGCGCGACGGCGACGACTGGGTGTTGAACGGCCAGAAGATCTGGACCTCGCGGGGGATGGACGGCACAGGTGTCTTCACGCTCGCCCGCACCGACTCGAACGCAGCCAAGCATCGCGGTATCTCGTTCATCCTGTGCGAGCTGCCGAACCCGGGTATCGAGGTGCGCCCGATCCGCACGCTCACCGGCGACGACGAGTTCTGCGAGATCTTCTACACCGATGCCCGGGTGCCGGTCGCCAACACGGTCGGGCCGGTCAACGAGGGGTGGAAGGTCGCCAACAGCCTGCTCGGGCTCGAGCGCGGCGAGGAGGCGGCCACCAACCCGATCTTCTTCCGGGCCGAACTCGATCGCATCATCCAGCTCGCCCGCGACATGGGGCGCGCCGACGATCCCGTCATCCGCGACCGTTTGGCGTGGTGTCACACCAAGGTCGAGATCATGCGGATCCTCGGCTACCGGATCCTGACGCAGGTGCTCAGCGAGGGCCGGATCGGCCCCGAAGCTTCGATCTCGAAGCTGTACTGGAGCGAGTATCACCAGGTCGCCGCCGATCTGGCGATCGAGCTGCTGGGGCCGAACGCCATGATCCGAGAGGGTCGCAAGCCGTTCAAACACTTCCGGACCGACGAACCGGGCGCCGCCAACTCGACGAACTCGTGGATCGACGTGCTGCTGATGAACGCCCGCAGCGGCACCGTCTACGCCGGCACCAGCCAGGTACAACGCAACATCCTCGCCGAGAGCATCCTCGGTCTTCCCAGAGAACCCCGCTAGGAGTCCACCATGAGCAAGTTCTTCAACGACTACTTCACGGCATGGGGAGGTCCCGACCTCGATGCCGTACTGGCGTACTTCACCGACGACATCGTCTACGAGGACACCACGATCAAGCACGGAGCGACCGGTACGAAGCAGATGCGACGATTCATCCAGGCCTCGTTCGACAACGTGCCCGGCGCCAGGTTCGAGCCCGTTGGCGAGGTCGTGACCGATGATGCGTTCGCGGTCGAATGGGTGATGCAGCCGATGAACGTGCGCGGCATCTCGATCGGCAAGCTCCGGGACGGCAAGATCTGCGAACAGCGCGACTACTGGAACGGCGCCATGTTCCAGGTCCCCAACACCTGAGTTACGAAAGGTGCCTGGCACGTTTCGTAACTCGGGGCATCTGGTGCGGTGGTGTTTTCACACCACTGCGATGGTGGCCGACTATGAACGGACCCGTGATGCCCTGGTCCGCCTGGTCGGGCTGCGGGTGTTGGAGGACAGCCGGATCGAGGACCCGGCGATCGGTCGCCGTGGCGGTATGGCGTGGGTCGGCGACAACATCATCGAGATCGGTGAGCCGATCGTCGCCGGAGGGGCAGTCGACCGCTTCGTGACGCGATTCGGATCACACATGAGTTCGATCGCCGTGCAGGTCGCGGACATCGATGCGACCGTCGCGTGGCTCGAGTCCGAAGGTGTACGGATCGCCTCCCGGATCGACGGCCACATCGTGTTCACCCATCCGGCCGACACCGCCGGCGTGGTGATCGAGTGGTTCGGCTCCGAGGAGGAGCTCGATCCCAGGTTCGGTGCCCGGATGCCCGACCCGATCGACGATCCGATCCTCCACGTGAGGCACATGGCGTTCGGCGGGGCGATCGTTGCCGACCCGGTGGCTGCGGCCGAACGTCTCTCGGTGCTGATCGGCCACGGCATCAGCTCGATCGACGAGTCGGCACATCCGGGCGCGCCGGTCGCTGCCGTCTCGCTCGGCGACGTCCAGCTCGCCCTGTACCCGATCCCTCGCGACCCGGACGAGAGCCGGCGCTTGTGGGGATGGACCTACAGCCGCCCGCAGACCTGCAATCTGGGCGTCACCGTTGCGGACCTCACGGCAGCCCGACGATCGTTGATCGCCGCCGGGATCCCGATCCACCGCGACGACGCGAGCGGCATCGTGATCGCCCCCGATGTCACGGGCGGCGTCACACTCGTGGTCCGCGAGATGCTGCTGCCAGGTGACCATCGCGCGCAGCGCGACGATTGACGAGTTCTACTCCCAGCGGAACTCGGGGCTCCGCTTCTGCATGAACGCGAGCCGTGCTTCGTCGCTGTCGGCGTGACGCTTGACCCGCTGCGTGTAGTCCTGCTCGGTGCGGTAGCCGTCGTAGAGCGACATCGACTCGACCCGGTTGGCAGACTCCTTCGCGAGCCGCACCGCGATCGGGCTCTTGCCGGCGATCGAGCGAGCGAGATCCATCGCCGTGTCGTGGAGTCGGTCGCGTTCGACGACCGCCTCGATGCCGCCCCTGCGATAGATCTCGTCGGCGCTCACGAACTGGCCGGTCAGGAACATCCGCTTCGCGAGGAACACGCCGCAGAGACGCTGGGCGTGGCGGACACCGCCGAGCACGCCGACGTTGATCTCGGTCAGCGCGAAGCTGGCATCGGTCGAAGCCACGACGAGGTCGCACGATGCGACGACGGCGACGCCGGCACCGATGCACTTGCCGTGCACCTCCGCGATCACGGGTAGCCCGCACTCGTAGATCGCATCGAAGCAGTCACGTGGACTGCGCCCCGGGTCGACCTGATCCCTGGCGTCGCCCTGCGGGGCACCGTCCTCCGGGCGGCCGTCGGGCCGGTGACGCCTCGGAGAGTCCTGTAGGTCGACGCCGCCGCAGAACAGCTTCGAGTCGGGGGCGGCGCGCAGCACGACCACCGACGCCTCTCGGCCCGCGCTCAACTGCTGCATCGCCTGGGTGATCTCCTCGAATGTCTGGTTGGCGAGAGCGTTCACCGGCGGGCGATCGAGCGTCACCACGGCGACCCGGTCCTCGATCTCGATGCTCACGTGATCCATGTGCCAGGTCCTCCACCTTCTTTGATTCCCGAACGGTGCGCCCTCGGCGCGCCAGTCGACAGTATCGTCAAGTGGCATGCCAGGCACCACTCCCCCCGTCGACTCGACGCTTGCCCCCGGCGAGGACCCGTTTCTACGGCCGGCCGCGATCCGGCAACCCGCCGACGGCCTCGGGCCGCGCGCTCAGCAGACGATCTCCCGCATCATCGAGGCGACGCGTGACGTGTTCCTGACCCGCGGGTACTCGGGCACCACGATCGACGAGATCGCCCGCATCGCCGACGTTTCGAGAGCGTCGTTCTACACCTATTTCCCGTCGAAGCGCGAGGTACTGATCGCGGTTGGTGCACACTCGGCGAGCGAGTCCGAGACAATCATCGGCACGATCCTCGACCGGCCCCGAACCCGTGCCGGCATGGCTGCCTTCGTGTCCGACTATTTCGATGTCCTCGACGTGCACGGCAGCTTCTCGTTCGCCTGGACGCAGGCAGCTCAGCAAGACGAAGACATTCGCGCTGCCGGCATGCGACGCCACCTTGCGATCTGCAAGACGTTCGGCCGACTGTTGGCCGAGAGCGCCGGCCGCACCGCCGACCGGCCCGCAGTGCTGGGCATCGCCGCATCGAGCCTGCTCGAACGCTCGTGGAACTACGGGCAGCTGTACGTCGACACGATCGACCGTGACGCCATCATCGAAGAAGCGGCCCGGTCGCTGTTCGCGATGGCACGCGCCCAGAGCTGACATGGCGATCGCTCATTTCGAGCTGCAGGAAGGCACCCACCCCGGCCGGCTGATGTGGCTGCCCTCCGAGCTGCTGCTGACGCCCGCCAACACGCTGCAGGGCGGTGCCGGCCTCGGCGCTGCCGTGGCGGCGATGGAACGAATCACGGGACGTCCCACGATCTGGGCGACCGCCCAGTATCTGTCATTCGCGGCCGGCACCGAGCCGATCGACATCGACGTCACCGTCGAAGTCACCGGGCACAACACGACCCAGGCGCGTTGTGTGCTGAGCCGCGACGGCGGGGAGATACTCACCGCCCACAGCGCCCTCGGGCGCCGCGAGTTCGAGTTCGAAGGGGTGTGGTGCGCCCGCCCCGAGGTCGCTCACCCGGACTCGTGCGAGCGGTATCGCTTCTTCGAGTCGGGTCGAGGACACATGGGCGACCTCGCCGAGTTCCGGCTGGCGCTCGGTCGCCAACTCGACGAGATCGAGACCACGGGCGGCCGGGGCGACGGCTCGTTCGCCCTCTGGATCCGCTGCTGGGAAGGCTCGCGGCTCGCGTCGGTCGCCGACCTCGCCTTCGTCGGCGACTTCATGCCGCTCGGGTTCGCCGACGCATCGGGCAAGCCATATGCGGGCAACAGCCTCGACAACACGATCCGCGTCGGCAATCTGGTCGAGACCGAATGGATCCTGCTCTCGGTGCACGTGCAGCAGGTCGCCAACGGGTTCGGCTACGGCCGCGCCGAACTGTGGGCCGAGGACGGCACGCTGCTCGGCGAGGTCAGCCAGAGCGCAGTACTCCGCAAGCACTCGCGCATCCGCGAGACCGGCCGCCCAGCCATCAGCTAGTTACGAAACGTGCCAGGCACGTTTCGTAACTAGGGGCGGCGTTGGAGTTCGGCGAGCAGCGGTTGGCTGTAGGCCACCCGCCCGGTGAGCGTCTTGGGGTCGCCGCTGCACAGCATCAGGGCCGCCTCGGCCATCAGGGAGATGTCCTCGACCGCGAAGTCTTCGACGAGGTCGTGGGTGCTCGCACCGGGGGTCGCGACATTGTCCCACGGCGACAACGAGTTGACGGCAATACCGTCGTCGTACACCTCGGCCGCCAGGCCGGTCGAGAACCGGTCGAGTGCCGCCTTCACCATGCCGTAGGTCGAAAAGCCCCAGTCCCGGTACAGCGGCATGAACGGCGGGCCCTGCGGGTGGACACCGGCCCGGCTCGAAATGTTGAGGATCCAACCGGCGCCCCGTTCACGCATCGCCGGCACCACCATCTGGGCGAGTTCGTACGGCGCACGGACCTGCACCTCGAACATCAACCGCCACCGCTTCTCGGTGAACTCGGTGAACGGCATGTAATACGTGATCGCCCCGTTGTTGACGAGGATGTCGGCGGCGCCCAACTGCCCCTCGGTCTCGGCGACCAGGCGATGCCGGTCGTCCTGGACGGCCAGATCGGCCTGGATCGCGATCGCTGAGCCACCGGCAGCATTGATCCGCTCGACCGTCTCCTGCAACGAACCCTCGTACTTGTCGACCGGGGTGATGGTGCGCGCCGAGACCGCCACCTTGGCACCCGCACGGGCCAGCCGTTCGGCGATCGCCGCCCCGATGCCCCGGCTGGCGCCGGTGACGATGGCGACCTTCCCCTCACACTCCAGATTGTTCGCGAACGACATCGACATCCCTCTCTCGTGGACGGGAGCCCGATCGTCGTCGACCGCTACCTGCCCGCGCACTTGACATTAGTGTCAGATCATCGCGCGAACGAAGCCGTCCGGTTTCTGACAACAACGTCAAGTGGCGTATGCTCCACGACGTGACAGACAAGATGTGTGAAGGACGAATCGTGGCGATCACCGGCGCAGGCCGCGGCATCGGCCGCGAGTACGCCGTGATGCTCGCCGATCAAGGTGCCAAGGTCGTCGTCAACGACTTCGGCGGATCCCGAGACGGACGCGAGGCCGGTGAGTCCAACCCGGCCCAGGACGTGGTCGACGAACTCACCGCCGCAGGATGCGAGGCCGTCGCCCACCTCGGGGACGCCAGTTCGTTGGCCGACGCCCAGGCGATGGTCAAGCTGGCGATCGACACGTTCGGCGGGCTCGACGTGGTCGTCAACAACGCGGGCATCCTGCGCGACCGGATGCTGTTCTCGATGGCCGAGGACGAATGGGACGCCGTCATCAAGGTCCACCTCAAGGGCACCTGGGCCTCCAGCCGCGTCGCCGCCGAATACTGGCGCGAACGAGCCAAGGCCGGCCAGACGAACGACGCCCGCATCATCAACACCACCTCGGTGTCGGGCATCTACGGCAACATGGGCCAGACCAACTACGGCGCCGCGAAGGCCGGCATCGCTGCCTTCACCCAGATCGCCGCCGAAGAGCTCGGTCGCTACGGGGTCACCTGCAACGCCATCGCACCCGGCGCCCTCACCCGGATGACCGAGGACCTGCAGCTGCCCGACGAGATGCTCGACCGGTTCGGACCCGAATGGGTCGCACCGGTCGTCACCTGGCTCGCCTCGCCGATCTCTGCCGATGTCACCGGCCAGATCATCGAATCGTCCGGCCAGATCCTGGGCATCGCCGAGGGTTGGCGCCGTGGCCCGCACATCGACAACCCGCCGATCGATCCACACGACATCGACCCGATCATCCGCGATCTGCTGTCGAAGGCCAATCCTCGCACCAAGATGTCGGAACTCGGCTGATGGGTGAGGCGTGGATCATCGACGGCACGCGGTCACCGCGTGGCAAGGGCAAGTCGAACGGCTCGCTCCACCACATCCACCCCCAGGAACTGCTGGCCCAGACACTCAATGCGCTCGCCGACCGCACCGGCATCGACAAGAACGATGTCGACGACGTGATCATCGGCAACGGCAACCCGGCGGGTGACCACGGGGCCTGCATCGGACGGATGGCGGTGCTCGCCGCCGGATGGCCGGTCGAGGCGCCCGGCGTCACGCTCAATCGATTCTGCGGATCGGGCCAGCAGGCCGTCACCTTCGGCGCGATGGGCATCCAGGCCGGTCACCAGCAGCTGGTGGTCGGCGGCGGCATCGAGTCGATGTCGCGTTGGCCCGTCGACAACGCACCACCCGACTTCACATCCGGCAACGAGGCGCTGCGCGAGATGTTCCCGCTCGTCCCCCAGGGCATCTCGGCCGACCTGATCGCGACGATCGAAGGCTTCAGCCGCGAGGACGTCGATGCATTCGGTGTCGAGAGCCAGAACCGCGCCGCCAAGGCGATGGCCGAGGGTGCCTTCGATCGCAGCGTCGTCCCGATCCGCAATCCCGATGGTTCCATCGCGCTCGCCGTCGACGAGTACCCGCGCCCCGGCAGCACCGTCGAGGCACTCGGCAACCTGAAAGCGGCGTTCGGCGAGATGGGCACGCATGTGTTCGACGGCTACGACGTCAGCTTCGACGACATGTGCAAGCAGGTGTATCCGCAGGTCGACAAGGTCGAGCACGTGCACCATGCGGGCAACTCGTCGGGCGTCGTCGATGGCGCCAGCGCCGTCCTGCTGGCCTCTCCCGAGTACGCCACCGCTCACGGGCTCACGCCGCGTGCCCGGATCGTGATGAGTGCCGTCGCCGGTGCCGAACCCGTCATCATGCTCACCGCCCCCGGCCCGGCTTCGGCGAAGTGCCTCGCCCGGGCCGGCATGACGGTCGACGACATCGATCTGTGGGAGATCAACGAGGCATTCGCGGCGATCCCGATGAAGGCGATCCGCGACCTGAACATCGATCCCGACAAGGTCAACGTCAACGGTGGCGCGATTGCCCTCGGTCACCCGATCGGGGCGACCGGCGGGATCCTGATCCAGACGGCGCTCGACGAACTCGAACGCCGCAACCTCAGCACGGCGCTGATCACGATGTGCACCGGTGGCGGCATGGGCACCGCCACGATCATCGAACGGATCTGAGGCGTCGAGCGTGCACGCATGATCGAGTATCGACCGGTCGAGCTGTCGACGTCCGAACGCCAACTGCAACGCGAAGTGATCGATTTCCTCGCCGCCGAACTGCCGCGCGGCTCGTTCCGGCCGAACCTCGGCATGAACGCCGCCAAGGACCCTGCGTTCTCACGCAGGCTCGGCGAGCGCGGCTGGCTGGGCATGGCCCTGCCGACCGAATACGGCGGCCACGACCGCTCGGCGGTCGATCGATTCATCGTCGTCGAGCAATTGCTGCGATGGGGGGCACCGGTCGGGCACCACTGGGTCGCCGATCGCCAGTCGGGCCCCGTCATCGCCAAGTTCGGCACCGAGCAACAACGGCGCCGTTTCCTGCCGGCGATCGCCAGCGGCGAGTTGTCGTTCTGCATCGGCATGAGCGAGCCAGACAGCGGCAGCGACCTTGCCTCGTTGTCGACCAAGGCAACCCGCGACGGCGACGGCTGGGTGCTCGAGGGCACCAAGATCTGGACCACCTCGGCTCACGAGCACGACTGGGTGATCGTGCTGTGCCGCACCTCGCCGCGCGACGAGGTCGACGACAAACGCCAGGGTCTCTCACAGCTGATCGTCGACCTGAAGTCGCCAGGCCTCACGGCGACCCCGATTCCGTTCATCGACGCCAGCGCCGACTTCTGCGAGGTCGTCTTCGACCAGGTGTTCGTGCCCGACGAGTTCGTGCTGGGCGAGATCGGCCAGGGCTGGGCCCAGAACACGTCGGAGCTCGCCTACGAGCGTGGCGGCCCAGATCGCTGGCTGAGCACCTACCTGCTGGTCGAAGAACTCCTGCGTCGTGATGGCGCTCGGGCCTCCAGCGAGCTGCTCGACCTGCTCGGCGACGCGGTCGCCAATTATTGGGTGCTGCATCACCTCTCACTCTCGGTCGCCCGATCGATCGACGAGGGTGGTGCCCCGGCGATCGAGTCATCGCTCGTCAAGGAGATGGGCACCCGATTCGAGCAGGACGTCGTCACCGCCGTGCTGGCCTACCTGGAAGAAGCGCCCAACACGGCCGATGACTCGATCTTCGGTCAGCTGCTCATCACGAGTGCGCTCACGCAACCGTCATTCACCGTGCGGGGCGGCACCAACGAGATCCTGCGGTCGGTTGCCTCCAAGGGGCTCCGTCCGAGTGGTGCAGCCCGATGAGTGCCGACACCGTCGGCGCCGACCCGTTGCTGGTCGACACGGTCGACCGGCTGCTCGCCGACGTATCCACCCAGGACGAGATCGAGCATGCGGAGAGCGCCGGCTGGTCGCAGACCACCTGGCATGCTCTCGCCGAGGCCGGATTCCCGTGGGTCGGCATCGACGATGCCAGGGGCGGCTCGGGCGGCACGTTGTACGACCTCGCCGCAATCCTCCACGCCGTCGGCTCGCACGCTGCGCCGGTACCGGTTGCCGAGACCGCAATGCTCGGCGGCTGGATGCTCGCCGAGGCCGGGCTCGGTCTGCCCGATGGGCCGGTGTCGGCGGTCGAATCACCGGCTCACACGGCTGACGGGCGACTGCTGATCGATGGCATCGCCGCCTTCGGCCGCCACGCCGAACGCATCGTCGTCGCTCACGACGGCGGCGTCGCAGTGCTCCGACCCGATCAGGTGACCATCACCGAAGGCGCCAATCTCGCCGGCGAGGCACGCGACCGCATCACAGCCGACCTGGCCGTCGACGATCTCGAGCTCGGCAGCGTCGACGACGCGTTCGAGTTGCTGTCGTTGCGCGGCTCGCTCTCACGCTCGGTCATGGCCGCCGGGGCGCTGGCGGCGGCGGCGCAGATGACGATCGACTACACCAACGAACGGCGCCAGTTCGGCAAGCCGGTGGCCACGTTCCAGGCGGTGCAACTGCACCTGGTGACGGTCGCTCAATGCGCGGTGAAGGCACAGATGGCCGCCGACATCGCCGTCAGGGCGTTCGAGCGCGGCGGTGGCCGCCACGAGATCGCGGCCGCCCGGGTCGTCGTCGACGACGCGATCACGATCGGCACCCGCGCCGCGCACCAGGCCCATGGAGCCATGGGTGTCACACGCGAATATCCGCTTCACCAGCTGACCAGGCGACTCTGGTCATGGCGTCACGAGTGGGGCACGACCAAGCAATGGCGTCGCCGATTGGGTTCGATCGTCGTCGAACGCGGTGCCGACCGGCTGTTCGACCTGATCACCGAGCATCCGCTGCCGCGCTAGCGGCCAGAGCGCAACGGCCGCTCAGCGGGAAGTGGCCTCATCCAGCCTGCGTGTCCCAGAACCTGGCCCAGCTGGGATAGGCGTCTGGGAGTTGGCGTTCGCGGATGTACTCGAACTCGTTGACGCCTTTGCCCGGAGCGGGCCGGTCGAGGAAGTCGACCAGGTACCAGCGGTGCAGGCGACGGCGACCGATGCACCATTCCCCGTCGACGCGCTCGTAGTCGTCCCAGTACTGGATCGTGCCGACCCACCACTCCCCCGTCTCGGGACGTTCGAGCTCGTCGCGGCAGTACACGACACCACTGGCGTGGTCGGCATCGTGGAAGTCGATCACGTGGTTGGCCACCAGATGCACCGACGTGCGCATCTGGCTCATCAGCACGCTCATCCACTCCTTCAGCGCCTCACGGCCCCGACGGTCGGCGCCGACCTGCACGTGCGGGCTGAACAGCGACACGACAGTGTCCATGTCGCGGGCATCGAGCGCTCGGGCATACCGCGACACGAGCTGTTGGATCGCGGCGTACGACTCCATCCGGTCGAGTCGGGCCTCCACGCTGGTGGGCTCCCAGGGGCCGAGACGTTGGTCAGGCATCGTTTCCTCCATCGGGGTCGAAAGCGGCGGCGACCACGCCGCCGGCGAGTGTGTCCATGTCATCTGTCCACTCGGCGGAAGACAGCGTTGACGGCGGCGATCACGCGGTCTCCGGCGCCGGCATCCACCATGGTCGCCTCGACGCCGACCTTCGGTCCGCCGGCACCCACGACGACCGCCTTGGCCCGGAACGGACCGACGTAGCCCGGCTTCACGAACATCACGTGCCACTGCTCGACCTGGAAATCGGTGGTGCCGGTCAGTCGTTCGAGCTCGTCGATCGCCGCAGCTTCGACGGCGATATTGATCGGGCCGAGGTGAAGGGCCGAGTGCGGCGACGACAGCGCCGGGGTGACTTTGGAGATCTCGAGCGACCCGTCCGGGCCGTCGACGACGCCGAACACGTCGCGGAGCCGGGGCAGATCGGGAGAGTCGTCGAGCTCGGTCACCGGATTGTCGACGAGATAGAACCCCGGCGGAACGCCACCGAGACTGACGCCGCTGCCCGACGACATGGCGATCACCCGATCGTGGTCGTCGGCGTCGACGATGCGGGCCCGGCTGAAGCCCATCTGCCGACCGATGCTGACGACTTCGCGGAGCACCTCGATGCGTTTCACGTCGTACGCCGGCTCGAGGATGTCGTACGCCATCGTGACGGGCGCCGGAACACATTCGTCGTCTCGCCACCAGGGTTCGGGCGATGCGATGCACAGGGGTGCCGCCATGACGCCGCCGGTGCTGTTGCGCATGTCGTGGCGCAGCGGCATGATCTCCCGTTCGACACCCGTGTCGAGGAATGGTGTGCCCTTGCCGAGGTAGGTGTAGCTCTGGAGCGCTCTCCACGACTTCTCGAAATGTTGCCAGTGCTCCTCGGGCGTGAGCGCCCTGATGTCACCGTACGACTCGTTTCCCATGCTGCCTCCCGAACGTCACGATCGCTCCACCAATCTGACACAATCGTCAACTGATGTGCTCATCGAGCGCACCTGAACACTTCGGGAGACATCACATGACGAACGCCTTGCCGATCGGGACGAGTTGGTGGCGCCTGATCGAACAGCGCGCCGAGGCGACGCCGGATCGTCGCTTTCTGTCCGACGAGCGGGGCCGAGCCGTCACGTTCACCGAATACCGACAGTTCTCCGAGGAGGTCGCCGCCGGTCTCGCCGACCTGGGCGTCTCGTCGGACGACGTCGTCAGCTGGCAGCTCCCGACGTCGATCGAGGCAGCCGTACTGATGGCGGCGCTGTCACGCCTCGGCGTACGGCAGAACCCGATCATCCCGATCCTGCGCCGCACCGAGGTCGGGCTGATCACACGACAGGTCGGCAGCCGGTGGCTCATGGTGCCCGGCACGTACCGCGGCTTCGACTTTGTCGAGATGGGCGGCCAAGCGGTCCCCGACACGTGCAGGGTGCTCGACACCTCCACCATGGGCGATGACCATCTCCGCCTCCCCCGTGCCGACCCGGCCGGGCTGGCACCCGCGGTCGACCCCGGCCACGACGTGCGCTGGTACTACTACTCGTCGGGCACGACGGCCAGCCCGAAGGGCGCGATGCACGCCGACCCCTCGGTGATGGCGGCGTCGAACGCTCAGATCGAACGGCTCGGTCTCGACCAGGACGACCTGTTCGCCATCCCGTTCCCGCTCACCCACATCGGCGGCATCATGTTGCTCACCGGCTATCTCCGTGCCGGTGCGGGCCTACTGTGCATCGAGACATTCGACCCGATCGAGACACCGATCGTGATGGCCGGCCACGGCACCACGCTGCTCGGGTCGGCGACCCCCTTCTTCCATGCCTATCTGGCTGCCCAGCGACGGAACGGCGACCAACCCTTGTTCACGAAGTTTCGACAGTTGCAGGCGGGCGGCGCCCCGATCACGCCCGAGCTGAATGCCGAGTGCATCAGGGTGTTCGGGAGCCCGATCTACAACCAGTGGGGCCTCACCGAGTTCCCGGCGGCGACGAGCCTGGGAATCGGCGACCCGCCGGAGAAATTCGACGGGACCGTCGGCCGGATGGCGCCGGGTTGCGAGCTGAAGGTCGTCGGTTTCGATGGCGCTGCCACGACCAACGGCGAGGAAGGCGAACTCTGGGTGCGGGGCCCGCAGCGCCTGAAGGGTTACGTCGATCCGTCGCTCGACGATGATGCCTTCGACGACGAGGGATTCTTCCGTACCGGCGACCTGGGCACGATCGATGCCGAGGGCTTCGTGCGGATCACCGGTCGCCTCAAGGACATCATCATCCGCAACGCCGAGAACCTGTCCGCTCAGGAGATGGAAGACGTGCTTGCCGAGCACCCGTCGGTCGCCGACGTTGCCGTGATCGGCCTCCCCGATCAGCGCACCGGCGAGCGCGCCTGCGCCCTGATCGTGCTGGCTCCCGGTGTCGAATCGCTCACGATCCCCGAGTTGGCCGAACACTGCATCGCGAAGGGCCTGGCCAAGCAGAAGATCCCCGAGCAGCTGGAGATCGTCGACGAGCTCCCCCGCAACCCGATGGGCAAGGTGCTCAAGCACCTGTTGCGGTCCCAGTACGTCCCGGGCGGCGCACGATGACCGCCTCGGGGACGACCGACATCTGGGAGGTCATGAGTACGGCGCGGGCGATCCGCCGGTTCCGGGACGAACCGGTCGACGACGACGTACTGTTTCGCTGCATCGAGGCGGCAACGTGGGCACCGTCAGGCGGCAATCAACAGCCGTGGCACTTCGTCGTCATGAAGTCCGCCGAAGCAAGGGCGGCGTTGGCGATCGGCGCGGCGAGAGCGCTCGAAACCATCGAGCGCGTGTACCGCCTCGAGCGACCCGATCCCGAGGATCGATCACCTCGTGCTCGCAACGCCCGCCCGATGTTCGCCCTGCACGACGGCGCGGCATCGGTACCGGCGGCAGTGTTGTTCTGTGTGCGCGAGCAGCCGAGCACGCCGGTGTTCACGCTGGGGGCCTCGATCTTCCCGGCGATGCAGAACTTCCTGCTCGCCGCCCGGGCGCTCGGTCTGGGCACGTGTGTGACGGGCTGGCATGTCGGCTCCGAACCGGAGTTCCGATCGGCATTGGAGATCCCCGACGAGTGGCGTCTGGCGGGCCTGGCGATCGTCGGCTGGCCCGAGGGCAACCATGGCCCGCTCCGACGGCGCCCCGTCGACGAGGTCGCCAGCCTCGACCGCTGGCCCCAACCACTTACGAAACGTGCCAGGCACGTTTCGTAAGTCGGGTTCGCAGCACTCTCCCCGGAGTGCTCATGGCGGTCACAGCTCCGAACTGGTCCACGATCTGCTCGCCATGTCGACCGTGCGGCGGACCAGTCCGGTCCAGACCTCGGCATTGCCGAGATGCGCGAAGTGGTCGGCCCCGTCGCCGACATACAGCTCGGTCCGTAGGCGTTCGGCCAGGCGTCGATTGGCACCGACCAGCTGCTCGGGCGAGTCGGTGCCGAAACCCACGACGACCGGCACGTTCAAGAGATCGATGTCGAACAGCGGCTCGGCCTGACAAGCCATATCCGCCCGGAAGGCGAGACCCTCGGCACGCAGCATCTGCTGGGTGGACGGTCGCAACTCGTCCCACCGCTCGTCGCCGAGGATCGACCGGTTCATGTCCTCCCCGAGCTGCAGCGGGTCGCGATAGCTGGCCAGGTGCATCGTGTGTTCCATCGCGTCGGCACCGATCCCCCACTCGTACGGCAGCATCGGCGGCTCCCAGACTCCCAGGGCAAGGAACAGCTCGGGCGCCTGCGTCGCTGCGAGCATGGCGATGGTGCCGCCGGCGCTCTGACCCACGACGACCGACGGTGTGCCGTCGAGCAGTTCGATCAGGTCGGCAGCATGAACCTCGAAACCTCCGAGCACCTGGCCGTCGTCCCCGATCGCCGCATCGACCGATCGCCCGTATCCGCGTCGGTCGTACACGGTAATGGGCAGATCTGGGAGGCGGTGCACGACGTGAGCGAAGTTCTTGCTGCGGTCGGGGGCACCGTGCACGAGTACGACCGACGGCCCCGGTGCGTCGACGTGATGACGAACGACATGCAGGCCGCGGGGATCCATACCGCGACGCTACCGATCGATCGTCGTAGTTGACGATTCCGTCAACTACGTCGACCACGGGCACGAGTTACGAAACGTGCCTGGCACGTTTCGTAACTCAGATGGGGAGGCCGGCGAGCTGGCGGAGGTTGTCGCGCATGATCATCTTCTGCTGCGCCGGGCTGAATGCTTCGAGGTCATCGACATAGTCCTGCGGATCGGCGAGCCCCTCCGGGTGCGGCCAATCCGAGCCGTAGACGAGCCGTTCGACCGGGAACTGCCGGGTCAGCTCGGTCAGGTCGTCCTCGTAGAACGGCATCACCCAGGTGTGCTCGACGAACGAATCGACGGGATCACAGCCGAAGTTCTGGGGCGCCTTGCCGTAAGCGATCTTGAGCCGCGTCATGAGGTGCGGCACCCATGCCGCACCGAGTTCGAGCACGGCGATCTTCAGCTTCGGATGCCGATCGAACACGCCGTGGGCGATCATCGCCGACATCATGTCGAAGATCGTGCGGTCGGTGTAGATGCCCATGATCTCGGCGAGCGACGACGTCTTGTGACCGAGCCAACGCCCGCTCTCACCCCACATCTGCAGGTAGGCGCCGTAGGGCGTGTCGGCGGCGTGCATGCCGACGATGACGCCGGCCTCGGCGACTCGAGCCCAGAACCGGTCGTAGACCGCGTCGCCGGGCGATCGCGTGATGCCGGGCGCCTTGATCGGAGCGGGGCGCATGCCGATCACCTTGCAGCCCTCGGTGATCAGGCGTTCGAGTTCCTGCTCGGCGGCGGCGGGATCGATCAGCGTGATCACCGGCGTGACGAACACCCGGTCGTCGATGTTCCAGCTCCACTCCTCGTAGGTCCAGCGGTTGAGCGCCGTCACACAGGCCACCGTCGCGGCCGGGTCCTCCCAGAGCATCTCCTCGAGCCCGAGCGCCTGGGTCGGCAACATGATGCACATCTCGATGCCCTGCTGATCGAGCACCTGCATCCGCGGCTCGCGGTACCGGAACGACTCTTGGAGCGGCTGCATCGGGCCGGCGATCTGGCCGAGCGTCTTGCCGTCGGGATTGTTGCCACGGAAGTACTCGACCATCGACCCTGGGGGGCTGACCGGGTCGTAGGTCGGGTTGGGGATCAGCCGATACAGCTTGTCGTTGAGCATCAGCTGCTTGCGGCCGTCGACCTCGATCCACCTGAAGGCGTGGCGGTGCTGCGGGTCGAGGTACTTGGTGATCGAATCCGGCGCCTCGTAGAAATGCTGGTCGGCATCGCTGATGCCATACCCGAGCCTCGAGGCAACGATCGGCGATGTGCTGTCGGTGATGCTCATGTTTCGACGGTACGAAACACCGCGACCGGCGCAACAGGGACCAAAGTCCTATAGTTGACACTTGTGTCAACTAATGTGATGACATCGCGATCCGAGGGGGACTGATTCGATGAAGTGGGGCATCGTCTTCGCCAGCACGACCTTTCCCGAACCCGACCGGGCGATCGCCATGGCCCAGGCCGCCGAGGCGGCCGGGTTCGAGTCGCTGTGGTGCCCCGAACACGTCGTCGTCGCGGTCGGCGACGGTGCCACGCCCTACGCCGGCTCACTCGACGGGAAGATGGACCGGCTGTGGAAGCGGGGCGGAATCCCCGACCCGCTCATCTGGCTCACGTTCGTCGCGGCACAGACGTCGACGATCAAGCTAGGTACGAACGTGGTCATCCTGCCAGAACATCAACCGGCCGTATTCGCCAAGTCGGCCGCCACGCTCGACTCGTTGTCGGGCGGGCGTCTCCAGCTCGGCATCGGAGTCGGTGAGCTCCCGGAGGAATACGAAGCGGTCGGCATGCGATTCACCGACCGCGGCAGGCGGATGGACGAGTACATCGAAGCGATCCGCGCCCTGTGGCAGCACGACGTCGCCACCTATCACGGCGAGCACGTCCACTTCACCGAGGTCCGGTGCGATCCCAGCCCGACGAACGGCACGATCCCGCTCCACATCGGCGGGGCGTCTCCTGCCGCCGTGCGCCGGGCCGCCGAGTACGGGGACGGCTACTTCCCGTGGGTCGGGCCGGGCCTCGACCTTCACGCAACGCTGCGGCAGGTGATCGGCGACGTGCGGTCGGAAGCCGACCGGCGCGGCCGGGACCCGGACACGATCGAATTCACCGTGGGCGGCGCACGAACGGTCGACGAGGCCGAGCGGATGGCCGAACTCGGCGTCGACCGGCTCACCGTGGCCATCCGGTCGAAGGACCTGAATGAGATGCGCGACGAACTGGCGCGGTTCGGCGACGACGTCATCAACCCGACCAGGGATCTCTAGGAGCAGCGACATGGGAGCACTCGACGGACAGGTGGCGATCGTGACGGGCGCCGGTCAAGGCGTCGGGCGCGGCATCGCGCTGGCGGTCGCCGCCGAGGGCGCCAGGGTCGCGTTGCTCGGCCGCACCCTCTCGAAATGTGAGGCCGTCGCCGCCGAGATCGGCGAGCGTGGCGGCTCGGGAATCGCGATCGGGTGCGACGTCGAGCATCGAGACCAGATCGAGTCGAGCGTCGAGCAGGTCGTCTCCACCTGGGGCCGCCTCGACCTGCTCGTCAACAATGCCCAATCGATGACGTACGCGTCGATCCGCAAGTTGACCGACGACGACATGAACTCGATGTGGAACTCGGGCCCGATGGCGACCTTCAGGCTGATGCAGACCTGCTTCCCCCACCTGCGCGACAGCAAGGGATGCGTCATCAACATCGGTTCGGGTTCGAGCATCATGCCGCACGCCGCGATGTCCGG
>JAHEDX010000073.1 GCA_024641005.1 Acidimicrobiaceae bacterium | reverse complement strand
AGAAGATCTCACGCCCCCGCCAGTGGTATGCCGGACCCGACGTACGCAATTACGTCGCCATGGCAGATCGCTGAGGTCCTGTTACTCGGGCATCGGCTCGGATACCCGGTGTCGACTGCCACCGGCGCCCTGACAGGCCCGGCGCTCGCACGCAGACTCCTCGATCGCTGACGGTCGGAGAGTCAGCGGAAACGGCGAGCTGGAGGAGTCGATCAGAACCGATCGGCGATCAACGCGAGGCCGGCAGCGACGGTCTCGACTGCATCCGCGATCATCCCCGAGATGCTGCGAGGGTCGACCTCGGCCTGTCGCCCCTGCACCGAGGCGTGGGAGCGAACGAGCGGCGCAACCGGCGGCAAACCCACCGCCACCTCGACCGAAGTCGGCGGAACCGGCGGCAAACCCACCGCCACCTCGACCGAAGTCGGCGGAACCGGCGGCAACCCCACCGCAACCTCGACCGAAGTCGGCGGAACCGGCGGCAAACCCACCGCAACCTCGACCGAAGTCGGCGGAACCGGCGGCAAACCCACCGCCACCTCGACGGGTGTTGTATCGGCGTGCACCGGACTCCCGATCGCACAACACGCCACCACGGCGGCCAGCGCAACAGCGAACATCGGATGACGGGCTCCCGATTCGCACCGTGTGAACATGTGGGCCAGCGTAAGAAACCGCGGCTCGCCCGTCACGGCGAAATTCAAGGAATCCGACGCTTTCTCGTCAAGAACCGAGTTCGCCGACCACACATACACCACACAAGCAGGTGCATTGACCACTCAAAGTGGTTTCGGATGGATGCGGCACGCCAGCGTCCTGCCTCGTACGATCGTGGGCGATGGACTTCGCGTGGACCTCAGAACAGAACGAACTCCGTGCACAGGCCCGATCGGTCGCACAGTCAGCAGTCGCCCGATACGGCAGGCACAACGACTCGTGGATCAATGGATTCTCCAAGGACTTCGCCAAGGAACTGGCGCAACGACATTGGATCGGTCTCACCTGGCCCACCGAGTTCGGGGGTGCCGGGCGACCGCCGGTCGATCGCTTGATCATCGGCGAGGAACTGATCGCGGCCGGGGCGCCGATCGCCGCGATGTGGTTCGCCGATCGTCAGATGGGGCCGTCCCTGATCGCCTATGGCCGCCCCGATCAGCAAGAGGCGTTCCTGCCCGGCATGTTGTCGGGGGACGACACCTGGTGCATCGGGATGTCCGAACCCGACGCCGGCAGTGATCTCGCGAGCCTTTCGACGCAAGCCGTACGCGACGGCGACGAGTACGTCATCAACGGGCAGAAGATCTGGACCAGTTTCGGCGCGGTCGCCGACTACTGCTACGTGATCTGCAGGACCTCGAACGAAGGGCCTCCCCACCAAGGCATCAGCGAAGTCATCGTCCCGATGGACACCCCCGGTGTCGAAGTGCGGCCGATCAAGGACATGACCACGAACCAGCACTTCTGCGAGGTCTTCTTCACCGACGTGCGCGTACCGGTCACCAACCTGGTCGGGATCGAAGGCAACGCGTTCAAGCAGACGATGCGCCAGCTCGAACACGAGCGCGGAGGGATCGATCGACTCGTCTCGAACCAGGCGCTGTTCGCGATGGCGGTCGAACGGGCGGACCGATCGGACCCGCGGGTCCGCCAGGAGATCGCGGCTCTCGAATCCAACTACCGCATCGGACGGATTCTCGTTACTCGCGAAGTGCTCGGCCAGGCGCCGAAGGGGTTCTCTGCAGCGACCAAGTGCTTCTGCACCGAGCACGAATGGCGCGTGTCCGAGTTTGTGGCGCGGACCTACGGTGCGGAGGCGACGGTGTGGAACGAGGTCGTACACGGTCTGCTGTACTCGCCGGGGTACACGATCATGGGCGGCACCTCCAACATCATGCGTAACATCCTCGGCGAACGGGTCCTCGGCCTCCCTCGCGAGCCACGCTGACGGGTATGTTTCGCCGCATGGGGAAACGAGCCTGTGCACCGATGCTCCCCACCGGAGGCGCACGATGACACCACCGATGATGACGCCGGAGACGCTGCGGATCGACGTGGGTGGCACCGAGCTCGGCGTGGTTCGGTGGCGCGGCGAGCCGGGCACTCCGATGGCGTTCGCCGTGCACGGCATCACCGCCAATGCCTGGAGCTGGTCTGCCGTGGCCCGACATCTCGACGGCCAGGTAGGGCTCGTAGCCGTCGATCTGCGCGGACGGGGCATGAGCAGCGCAGCGCCCGGACCGCACGGTATGCGCCGCCATGGAGACGACCTGGCGGCGATCATCGAGCGCTTGAGCGCAGCGCCCGCTGTCGTGGCCGGGCACTCGATGGGATGTTATGTCGCTCTCGCCGCTGCCGAACGCCATCCCGGCACCATCGACGACCTGGTGTTGGTCGACGGCGGTGCTGCCCTGCCGCTTCCCGAGGGGATGGCGCCTACCCATGCTCTCGATGCGTTGATCGGTCCGGCAATCGAGCGGCTGCGCACGGTCTGGCCCGACCGCGTGTCCTACCGCGCGATGTGGAGCCAACACCCAGCGTTCGCCGGTGGGCTCACTCCCGAGATCGAACGGTACGTGCTCTCCGATCTTGTCGAGTGCGAGGGTGGCTTTCGCAGCGTCGTCGACGAGGTCGCTGTGCGGTTCGACGGTGAGGAACTGCTGACCGACAACGAGATGCGAACGCTGCTCGATCGACGGCAACGACCGGTCACCATCATCCGAGCGGAGACCGGCATCATGGCCACTCCCCCGCCGCTCCTGCCAACCGAACTGATGGACCGATTCCCACACCACGACTGGCGCACCATCAACGGCACCAACCACTATTCGATAGTGATCGGCGAAATCGGCGCAGCCGCCGTGGCGGCATCACTTACCGAACTCGTCAGCTTCCGAGGGTGATCACCGTCACCGCGACTGCTGCGAGCCCCATCCCGACGACTTGTGATCTGCTCGCTCGCTCGTGGTCCAGGGTGATCGCGAGCAGAATCGTGCTCGCTGGATACAGCGAGACGATCACAGCGACGATCGACAGCAGGCCCTCCCGCGTCGACAGCAGATACAGCCCGTTCGCCACGCCGATCATCAGGCCCATCACCAACGCTGGGCGGAGCACGTGACGATCGGTCGGCCCCGCAGCGCCACGACGCCGGGCGACCAGGTATGCGGCGCCCAGCAGAGGGACACCACCCAACCGTGACGTGAGCAGGGGCCACAGCACACTGTCGGCGCCGGCGCGCTCGAACGAGATGAAGAGCAACCCGAACCCTGCGCCGACGAAGACCGCCAACACGATCGTCGACGCCGAGACATGCTGGTGGGTCGCTCCGAACACGCCGCCGATCAAGGCGACCGACACGACCGCCAGCACGATTCCACATGCGGCGAGCCCCCCTGGTCGTTCGCCGAGAACCAGTCCGGCGGCCACGGGTAACGACGCCGCGACGACGCCGGTGATCGGCGCGACGGCCGTCATGTTCCCGCGCGACAGCGCCAGGTAGAGCCCGAGCACGCCGAGGCTGCCGGCAGCTCCACCGAGAACCCCCCACCAGATCACGCCTCTCGTCGGCCCCTCGTCCACCAGCAGCGGAACCGACAGGCCGAAGACCGCGAGCATCGTCAACTCGCTGAACCAGGCGATCTCGATCGGCGTGAACCGTCGACTGGCCCGACCACCGACATAGTCGGTGACGCCATAGACCAGTGCCGACATCAACGCCAGGACAATCGCCACTGAGCAGGTGTAGCAGCGTCGACGATCGGGAACGAAGCCGACGACGGGTCGGAGTGCCCGTCGACACCGTCACCTCCGGCGAGAAGACCAGCGTCGCGAGGGATCGTCTCGAGTGATCCCACACCGCGCCCCCGGGGGTACCGTGCCCCATGGACCATATTCGATTCGGCCGTACCGGTCTCCAGGTGTCGCGTCTGTGCCTGGGCACGATGACATTCGGGTTCCAGTGCGACGACGACACATCGTTCGCCATCATGGATGCGGCATACGAGGGTGGCATCACCTTCTTCGACACCGCCGACATCTATCCGCTCGGCGGGCCGACCGCGACCATCGGGCGCACAGAGGAACTCGTCGGCAGCTGGCTGCAACGCGGGGGCCGCACCCGAGACGACGTGATCCTCGCAACCAAATGCTTCGCGAGAACCGGGCCGCACACCTGGGATCAGGGCAACAACCGCAAGAACATCATGCGAGCGATCGACGCATCGCTGAAGCGTTTGGGTACCGACTACGTCGATCTGTACCAGATCCACTTCTACGACCCCAACGTGCACGTCGACGAGACGCTGCAGGCGATGGACGACCTGGTCAGGTCGGGCAAGGTGCGATACATCGGTTGTTCGAACACACTCGCGTACCAGCTCGCCCGTTCGATCGGTCGCAGCGAGCTGCACTCGATCAGCCGGTTCGAGAGCGTCCAGCCCCGCTACAACATGCTCTTCCGCGAGATCGAGCGCGAGCTCTTGCCACTGTGTGCCGAAGAGAACGTGGCCGTCATACCGTACAACCCGCTCGCGGGCGGCATGCTCACCGGCAAACACCGGCCGGGGGCACCGACCGAAGGTACGCGGTTCACGCTCGGGCGCGCTCAGGGCACGTACACCGACAGGTACTGGCATGATGCGATGTTCGACTCGGTCGAAGAGATCCGAGCGGTTGCCGAGGATGCGGGCGTACCGATGACCACGTTGGCGGTCCAGTGGGTGCTCGCCAACCCGGTGATCACATCGCCGATCATCGGCGCCAGCCGGCCCGAGCAGCTCGCCGCCTCAATCGCAGGTGCCGCCGCCGACATCGCTCCCGACGTCAAGGCGCGGCTCGACGAGCTCACCGCCGTGTACCGCCAGGGCGATCACGACCGCTGACCGACACATGCTCGCCGACCGGTCGGCGAGCAGCGGCGAACGAGGCAGCACCGGCCACCCACGAGGCTCTTCACGCCGCACGCGTGTCGGTCTACGGGGCTCCCGCGGCCGACACGTTGCCGGCTGTGTAGGTTTGCTGGTGTGAGGGATCTGGTCGGCGACGAGGGGCACACCGAGGCGGTACGGCGGCTGAGGGCGTCGTACGACGCGATCGCGCGCGGTGCTCCTGTGCGCTTGGCGAAGAAGACCTCGAATCTCTTCCGTACGCGTGCTCACACCCACGTACCCGGACTCGACGTCTCGGGGCTCCGCGGCGTCATCGACGTCGACGCCGGCGCGCGCACCGCCGACGTGCAAGGTATGTGCACGTATGAA
Source organism: Acidimicrobiaceae bacterium (assembly GCA_024641005.1). GTDB lineage: Bacteria > Actinomycetota > Acidimicrobiia > Acidimicrobiales > Ilumatobacteraceae > Ilumatobacter. The sequence continues at coordinate 13,647 of JAHEDX010000073.1, read as the reverse complement.
GACCTGGTCGACGTGACGCTCGAGCGTGGTCTGATGCCCTACGTGGTCCCACAGTTGCGCACCATCACGCTCGGCGGCGCAGTGGCCGGCCTCGGCATCGAGTCCACCTCGTTCCGCAGCGGATTGCCACACGAGTCCGTCGTCGAGATGGACGTGTTCTGTGGCGACGGTGAGGTTCGTACGGTGCGGCCGGGCGACGACCTCTTCGACGCCTTTCCGAACTCATACGGCTCGTTGGGTTACGCGACCCGACTCCGGATACGGCTCGAACCGGTGCCTCAATTCGTGACGCTGCATCATCTTCACTTCGACGATCTCGAGGCGGTGGCGGAAGCGATCGCTCAGATCGTCACAGAGGGGGCATACGAGGGGGCACAGGTCGACGCCCTGGACGGCGTCGCATTCGAACCGGGCGAGGTCTACCTCACCTTGGCGCGGTTCACCGATGCCGAAGGGCCGACCTCCGACTACACCGGCATGGAGCCCTACTTCAGATCCCTACAGCGGCTATCGACCGACCGCGTGACGATCCACGACTATCTCTGGCGATGGGACACCGACTGGTTCTGGTGTTCGGCGGCATTCGGGCTGCACAACCCAAGGGTTCGGCGAATGTGGCCACGCCGGTGGCGTCGCAGCGACGTGTACCACCGACTCGTCGGGCTCGAGACCCGCTTCGGAATCAGGGCCCGGCTCGATCGTCGTCGCGGACTGCCCGAGCGCGAGCGAGTCATCCAGGACATCGAGGTACCCGTCTGCCGGCTGCCCGACTTCCTCACGTGGTTCGATGACGAGATCGGCATGCGGCCGGTCTGGCTGTGTCCGCTGCGGAGCACCCGCGAGTGGCCCGCCTACCCATTGCGCCCCGGCGAGACCTACGTCAATGTCGGCTTCTGGGGCACCGTGCCGATCCGGCCCGGAGCACGCGACGGGGACAGGAACCGAGACATCGAAGCCAAGGTGGCCGAACTCGACGGGCACAAGTCGCTGTACTCAGACGCCTACTACGACCGAGCGACGTTCGAACGTCTCTACGACCAGACCCTCTCGCGGTCCGTGCGTCAACAGACCGACCCGGAGGGTCGCTTGACCGAGCTCTACGAGAAAGCGGTGGCGCGCCGATGACCCTCACGAACAACAAATCCGACCAGCTCGACATCGGAGAGGCACTCGACCGGCTGATGGTGGGGGGCGTGCCGTTCAGGTTCACCGCCTACGACGGCAGCACAGCAGGGCCGGCCGACTCGCCGATCCATGTTCGGCTGCTCAACGAACGCGGGTTGTCCTACCTCTTGTCGGCTCCCGGCGACCTCGGGATGGCGAGGGCGTACGTCTCCGGCGACCTCGAGCTGGAAGGAGCGCACCCAGGGAACCCGTACGAAGCGATGGTGCTGCTGCAGAACAATCTCCGGTTTCGCATGCCATCACCGGTGGAAGCATTCCAGTTGGCGCGAGGTATCGGTCTGGGGACGCTGATGCCTCCCGAGCCACCACCGCAGGAGGCGCTGCCACGGTGGCGACGATTGCTGGAGGGCTTCCGGCACTCGCGTGGACGCGACGCTGCCGCGATCAGCCATCACTACGACGTGTCGAACCGCTTCTACGAGATGGTGCTCGGCCCGTCGATGACGTATACGTGCGCATGTTTTCCCAGCGCGGACGCAACTCTCGAAGAGGCGCAGGCGAACAAGTACGACCTGGTCGCCCGCAAGCTCGATCTGCGGGCCGGCATGAAGCTGTTGGATGTCGGCTGTGGCTGGGGAGGAATGGTTCGCCATGCCGCACGCGAGTATGGAGTCGAAGTGATCGGGGTGACGCTCTCGCGAGAACAAGCGATGTGGGCGCAGGATGCGATCGAGCGCGACGGACTGTCTGGCCTGGCTCAGGTGAGGCACGGCGACTATCGAGAAATTCAGGAAACCGGCTTCGACGCAGTGAGCTCGATCGGTCTCACCGAGCACATCGGAGTGCGGAACTACCCTGCGTATTTCACGTTTCTGCGCGACCGGCTCGTCCCTGGCGGCCGCATCCTCAACCACTGCATCACCCGCGCCGACAACGCTGCGAGAGGAACGGGAGCCTTCATCGACCGCTACATCTTCCCTGATGGAGAACTCACGGGATCCGGCCGGATCATCTCGACCATGCAGGATGTCGGGCTCGAGGTTCGCCACGAGGAGAACCTCCGAGAGCATTACGCGCTGACGTTACGGGGGTGGTGCGAGAACCTCGTCGAGAATTGGGATCGATGCGTCGAGGAGGTCGGCGAGGGCACCGCCAAGATTTGGGGGATCTACATGGCCGGGTCACGGCTCGGGTTCGAGCGCAACGAGATCCAACTGCATCAGGTGCTGGGCGTCCTCACCGACGAGCAAGGCCGATCGGGCTTTCCCCTGCGACCGTCTTGGGCGAGTTGACCGCCGCCTCCCGCTGGTTCAGATCGATCCGATGACTGAGAAGGAACATGGCGGCGTCCATGTGAAGGGTCGGTCGACACGACGCGCACCGCGTTCGTCATTTGCCGTGCATGTGGCATTTGGCCCTATGTCCAGCCGCGGGGCTCCCGGATAATGAACAGTACGACGCGGTGGTGAGCTGGTCTCGGGCGTCGAGGTTCGGGGCTCCCTCGATAGCACCGTCTCGGTGGGAGGTGTGTCATGCATGGCACACAGGTACTCGATCGTCCCGACACGTCGCTTCCGCCGCCAGGCGGTTTCGAGGAGGCTCTCGTCGTCTCTGCCGATCATCCAGAGGGACGCCGAAAATGGCTGGCATTCGCGGTCGCTGGATGCATGATGCTGGCTATGGTCGCCGGCGTGTTCGTCGGCCGCGTGAGCATGCGCCCACAGCTCGACGACCTCACGATCGAACGGGACGCGCTCACGGACGTTGTCAGCGACCTCACGACCGAACGAGACGCGCTCGTCAGCGAGATCGCCGCAGCCGCGGACGAACGGGACGCACTCACGAACGACCTCGCCGTGCTCGACGCGGCGGCCGAGGCCGACACGGCAACGATCGCTGATCTGACGTCTGATCTGACTGCCGAGCAACGTCGTGCCGCCGAGCTCGACGCCGACAACACGACGCTGTTGGCTGCGATCGATGCGAGTCTCACGGCTGCGAGGATTCCGGCGCTCGAGTGGCTCCTGTTCGATGATGACGCAGCAGCCGAGGTGGCGGCATCGAGCGCCAACCTCGCGATGGCGAACCAGCTGTTGGCGGACCTCGGTCGTGACGAGACATTCCAAGAGTGGACGGAGGGCGATCGAGACTGGCAGTTCTACTACCGCGCCGTGGTACGGCTCGACGAGCAGCTCCAGCAATCACTCGACCAGTACTACGCAGCACCGGAGGGCAGCTCGGAGGAGCTGGCAGCCGTCGTGGAGTTCTACTGGCGCCTGCACCACCTGATTCTGCAGCCGTTGGTAGCGGCAGAATCGACCGGTGCCGCTGGATAGCACCCCGCGAAGCGCACTACGGCCGACCCACCGATGACGAATGTGTACTCAGCCGACGATCACGGGGTCGGTCGCGACGTGCGACGAGCGGAGTTCGCGGAGATAGACCACCAGAGCGAACAACAGCGACGCCCCCATGATCGGCGCGAAGATTTGCTTGAGGACCGCCGTCGTCGTGATGAGGCCGAGAGCAAAGCCGGCGAGCCCGAGATTCACACCCCACCACAACACCTTGTTCGCGAGCGCGGTCAGCGGCGAGGCCAACCTGGTGGCGAGCACTCCGAACATGACATTGGTCATCACCCCGATGAACATGGTGTGGTCGAATGCGAGCAGCAGTCCCTCTTGCGACTCGGTAAGCGCGTCGAACTCGATGACGTCGCGGATGATCCACGAGACCAGCACGGTCAGCAGCACGAGATAGACGACCAGGAACATCAGGGCAAAGCGCGGGAACCGCGCGACACCGGCGCCGCGCCAACCGGAGGGAGCGAGCATCGATCGAGAGCGCCAGAGCAATGTCAACCCGGCCGCGATCATGAGCAAGTTGGCCGGCCCTGCCAACTGCTCGTCCTTGCCCGTGACGAAAGCGATGTTGATGATGATCCCGGCGACGAACAACAGCCACATCTGGACGAAGCCGGCACGGCCCGGGTCATCGTCGTGGAGCAACCATTCGACGACAGCGAAACCTGCGACGAGCAGGTATCCGATCACCATCGCCGGAGGATGAGCGTCGGCAAAACGTGCTGCAGTCTGGTCGTCGAGACCTGGCACGTTTCCGTTCGACGTGTACAGACCGAGGATGACGCCGAACACCGCGCCGATCAGGAGGGAGATCCAGCCGAGCAACAGGCCGAGTCGAGCGGCGCTGGCCGATTCGTACGCCCGGTAGGCGCCGACGAACCAGACGAGCAACCAGATGACCACGGCGAACAGCACCGTGCCGAAGATCGGGCGCTGGATACGGTCTTCGAAGATCGAGTCGCCGGCGAGAAAGGCCAACACGTACAGCACGACGGCCCCGACGAGTGCCCACGCCATCGTGTTGGCTCGTCGCTGCTCACCGACGGACACCTCGCGGCCCTCGGAGAACATCAAGAACGCGATGCCGGCGACGCCCAGCGTGATCCAGCCGAGCGTGCCGCTGTGCACATGGCTCATGAGCACGTCATGTTCGGGATCCCAGACGTCCATTCCGTTCAGGATCCCGATGACGATCGTGTACATGAAGATGACCGAGGCAGCGCTGAATGTGACGCGAGCAGCGCCGGCGAGCCCGTCGCGTGGTGCAAAGACCGACATGTTCATACCCCCATATGACGTTGTCGGCAGACACCGTACTAGAGGCAGGAGGGAGCCGTGGTGGACACTCCGGCGAGCATGTCGCCTACTCGTCGCTGACGCCGCACCCAGTCAGCTCGCTGGCCGGGTCGCCACCGCCGTACTCGACGCGTTCGAACGCAGCAACCGCGGCGATCTCATCGGACGTCAGCGTTTGGGCATGACCCGGCATCACCTTGGTGATGGGGGTGTCGTTCGCACCGTAGACGAGCCCGTGTGCAGACTTCCATCCCTCGCTCCCCAACGCGATCCACTCCTGATGATCCGCGCATGACGGCCAGGTGCCGCGAACCTCGGAGAGGGAGGGCCCGACCCCACCTTGTCCTCGGTTTCCATGGCAGGTCGAGCAGTTGGCGGCATAGACACTGCGCCCGGAACGCAGTGACTCCGGAGTGGTCGACCCAGGGCCACAACTGACGCCCACGATGATCATGATGGCGATGACCGCCCCGACGCGCCAGAACACGGACCCAAGTTAGTGCAGGCGCTCTGGGACATTGACGGATCTTGGACCGCGGAGAGCAGGTGACCCGGCTCCGGAGCTCACAACGCTCTGGCTTCTTCTCGGAGAAGGAACCAGATGTCGGCCCTCGCCGAACGGTCACCCCGGCGGCCAGCGCCGGTTCACGACCCCGGGGCGTCTGCGTACCGAAGGTAGGGCTTGACCTCGACCACGTTGCGGAATCGTGTCTTCGCGTCCTCGGTCGACACGCCGGTCGGCACGATGACCCGGTCACCGGGACGCCAGTCGGCCGGCGTAGCGATCGAGTCGCGGTCGGTGGCTTGGAGCGCGTCGAGCACTCGCACGATCTCGTCGAAGCTGCGACCGACCGACTTCGGATACGTCAACATCAGACGCACCTTGTGGTCGGGGTCGATGATGAACACCGAGCGAACCGTGGACGTGTCGCCGGCACCGGGATGGATCATGTCGTAGAGCTCCGCGACCTTGCGATCTGGATCGGCGACGATCGGGAAGTTGAGCGGCGTTCCGGTCACCTCGCCGATGTCCGGTGCCCAGCCATGATGATCCTCGATCGGATCGATGGACAGCGCCATTGCCTTGGTGTTGCGCTTCGCGAACTCACCGTGGAGCGCTGCAGTGCGACCCAACTCGGTCGTGCACACCGGCGTGAAGTCGGCAGGATGGCTGAAGAAGACCGCCCAAGATCCCTGTTTCCAATCGTGGAACGACATCACCCCGTCGGTGGTTTCGGCAGTGAAATCGGGGGCGGTGTCACCAAGGCGCAGACTCATGTCAGCGTTCCTCTCTGGGAGGCCGTCGACCTGACGGACCGATGTGCATGGACGTTGGCTGCAACCATCGGTGTTCGCTACCTATTCCGTGCGAAGCGGAACGATACCTAGCTCCACCGCGTTGGGCTCGCCTCCACCCCGGCCACCCACTCGACATTGGCCGCTCAGGACAAGAGCACGACACGTGACCAGGGCGAACTCGGTCGTTTTCGCAGCAACACCGACCCGACGCGAATCGTCCGTGACGCGGCAGAGACAACGAAACCCCAGGTCTGTGACCTGGGGTTTGTGGTGGGCGTAGAGGGAATCGAACCCCCGACCTCATCCGTGTCATGGATGCGCTCTAACCAACTGAGCCATACGCCCGTAGCGGGTGCGTACGCTACCAGCGGTGGCCCCAGCCTCACACCCTCGAACCGAGCACCAGAGCGAACTTGCCGTGATCGACATCGCCCCACTGCTCGACGGTGGCGTGGGCGCCCGCTCGGTCGCCACCCAGATCGACACCGCGTGCCGCGAACTGGGCTTCTTCCGGATCATCGGACACGGCATCGACCCGTCGGTGCTCGAGCGCATGGACATCACCGCCCGACGCTTCTTCGACGAGCCCGAGGCGACCAAACGACGGGTAGAGATGCCACTCGCCGGTGCCGCCTGGCGAGGCTGGTTCCCGGTGCGCGGTGAAGTGACGTCTGGCGTCCCCGACCGCAAGGAGGGCCTGTACGTCGGACTCGAGCATCCGGCCGATCACCCCCGCGTCCTCGACGGCACCCCATTGCACGGGGCCAACCTGTTCCCTTCCGGTGATCTCGGCCCGGCCGTCATGGCGTGGGTCGATGCCGTCATGCCGGTCGCCGCAGCATTGATGCGCGGCATCGCCCTCGGGCTGGGCCTGGTGCCGAACTGGTTCGAACGTGAACTCACCGCCGACCCGACCGTTCTGTTCCGCATCTTCCACTACCCGTCGATGGCCGACAACGGCACCGCGTCCGAGTGGGGTGTCGGCGAGCACACCGACTACGGCCTGCTCACGCTGCTCGCCCAAGACGCGTCGGGGGGCCTCCAGGTGCGGACCCCTACGGGGGAATGGATCGAGGTTCCGGCCGACCCGGGCGTCATCGTGTGCAACATCGGCGACATGCTCGACAAGCTCACCGAGGGCCGATATCGATCGACGCCACATCGGGTTCGAAACGTCAGCGGAGCGAGTCGACTGTCGTTCCCGCTGTTCTTCGATCCTTCCTGGGACGCTGTCGTCACTGCCCTACCCCTCGACGACACACCGCCGGCGGATGACGCCGATCGGCGTTGGGACGGCAGCAGCGTGCGCGCCTGGGCCGGCACCTACGGGCAGTACCTGTCGGACAAGGTCGCCAGGGTGTTTCCCGAACTGTTCGCAGACGTGACCGGGCGCTGATCTCCCCGGTCAGTGCAGGCGGGTGCTGATCTCGTTCGCCATCAGACGACCCGCCCGCGTCAACTTCCAGCGATCGCCGTGGCGTTCGACCATGCCGGGCAGGTCGCTGCCGTCGAGCGCATCGAGCGGCACGCCGTCGGTCATCCGCAACAGCAATTCCATCTGCTCGAAGCGTCGCGTCGGCTCGTCGAGGGTCTCACCCGCTGCCTCTGTGGGCTCTCCAGCAGCGACCTGGTCGATATAGCGATCGGGAGTGCGCACGTTCCACCAGCGACGACCCGCTGCGTGCGAATGGGCTGCACATCCGAAGCCCCGGTAGTCCTGCTGGTGCCAGTACAGCAGGTTGTGTCGACACTCGTGCCCGGATCTGGCCCAGTTCGAGATCTCGTAGTTCTGCAGGCCGGCCGCCGTCAGGAGGTCGTCGACGAGTTCGTACTTGTCAGCCTGGTCGTCGTCGTCAGGGTGGCGATCGGGCTGCTCGGCGAGGGGCGTGCCCGCCTCGATCGTGAGTGCATAGGCAGACACATGTGGTGGTTCGAGCTCGACGATCGATCGGACGGTGTGTTCCCAATCAGCCAACGACTCGCCAACCGCCCCGTAGATCACGTCGAGATTGAACGACGGCAACCCGACCGTGCCGATCGCGCCGACCGCCCGCTCGACGTTTCGCTGGTCGTGCCGGCGACCCAAGGTGCCGAGCACGTGCGAGGCCATCGACTGCACGCCCAGGCTCACCCGATTCACCCCGGCATCCACGTAGTGACGCAACAGGTCGACGCTGACGTCGTCCGGGTTGCACTCGACCGTGATCTCGGCGCCGTCCGCCACCGGTATGGCTGCGATGACCGCAGCGAGTTCGGCACCGTCGAGCATCGAAGGGGTGCCGCCCCCGACGAAAATGCTGTTCGCCTTGGGCATCCCGTCGCGGATCGCCCGGGCGATGTCGACATGGAGCGCTGACAGGTACGCGTCGGTCAGGTGATGACGATCGGTCCAGGTCGCGAACGCGCAGTAGTCACACTTGGAAGCGCAGAACGGAATGTGGACGTACACCCCGAACGGAGCACCGTCGCCAGCGGCCATCGGGCCAGTGAACCAGGTCAGGCCGGCCGAAACACGAGATCGAGGGCCTCGAGACGCAGCGCCACCTGGTCGACCGGGATGTCGAGCATCGCCGCGATCGCCCGCTTGTCATCATTGCGAATCGTGAGCACGCGGCCGTTGAAATCCTGGCGTTGCACCTGGATCATGCGAAGAAAACGAGTGAGCATCTCGAAGGGCGCACCCGACAACTGGGTCAGCTTCAGAATGTCGATCGCCAGCTTGGGGCGCACGCCGGTGCTGTCGTCGGCAAGGCTCGGATCGTTGGCATGCCGTGGCAGCAGCTGGTCGACCGGCACGCGGTAGAACTGGGCCAGCCGATCGAGACGTGGCAATGACAGCGCTCGTTCGCCTCGCTCGTACGCGCCCAGCACCGATGCCTTGAATTCCTGGCCCGATTGTGCCTCGACGTCGTGCAGGGACAGCCGCTTCTGCTTACGAATCGACCGCAATCGTTCGCCGACTTGCACGCTGTAGCCCGCGTCGTCCTGTTCTTCGGAATAGTCCATCCGAGCCCTCACCTCATGCGAATTGCGTGGTCCAGACCAGTCTGCCACATCTGGCACACTGCGTGATGAAATGACCACATATCACACAAAATATCACGCTGAGTGCTCGGATGCACGCGCCGCAGCAGCCAATGCAGCTGTCTCGACCCGCAGTACATGCGGCCCCAACGCCACACGCGCCGACGCCGCCTCGAGCTCAGCGGGCGACCAGCCGCCCTCGGGTCCGATCGCGATCAAACGATCGTCGGCAACGAGTCGCCGGCCCCCCGGTTCGGCTGCGACAGCACCCGGTAGCAGGTCGATCGCCGCCACCGGCCCCTCGACCTTCGGAAGCCACACCCGCCGCGACTGCTGCAACGCTTCGCGCGCCACCCGCTGCAGCTTGGCAACATGCTTGTTCGCTCTGTCGCCCTCCCAACGCACCACCGACCGTTCAGCATGCAACATCACCACACGGTCGACACCGAGTTCGGTGAGCTTCTGCACGATCCACTCCGGCCGATCCTGCTTCGGAATGGCCACGGCGATCGTGAGTGGATTCTCCGCTGCTGCCTCGTGCTGCGGCTCGCCATCGGGCTCGATGAGACCGCCCGCAGCGCGACACGCACGCCACGAACCCGCTCCGTCGGTGACCGTCACGACCTCGCCATCGCGCACGCGAAGCACGCGGAACAGGTGGTGTGCTGACGCGTCGTCGAGCATCGGAGTGCCCACATCGTCGACCAGGACGTGAGCTGCCGCGCCGCGAAGTGACTCGGCGGCCGCCGGGGTCACGAGAACGCGGACTTGATCTTCGAGAACAGGCTCGTGCCGTGTTCGCCGACTTCTTCGCCACGATGCTCGGCGAAGGTTCGGAGCAGATCAGCCTCGTCGTGCGACAGTTTGGTCGGCACCTCGACCTGCACGATGGCCCGCAGATCGCCACGCCCGCGCCCATGAAGGCGAGGAACACCGCGGCCCCGCAGCACGAACTGATGGCTCGGCTGCGTACCTGCGGGGACAACGAGATCCTCGTCGCCATCGAGCGTCGTCAGCACGACCTTGGTACCCAGCGCCGCCTGGGCGATCGAGATCGGCACCTCGGTGACGAGATCGTCGTCCTCACGACGGTACCGGTCGTGCGGCCGAACCCGCAGATGCACGTACAGGTCACCGGGCGCACCACCACGCGGGCCGACAGCACCGCGTCGCGTCAACCGCAGCGTGCTGCCGTCGACGACTCCGGCGGGAATGTCGACGTGATAGGTCTTGTCGACGGTGACCCGACCTTCACCACGGCACGACGGACATGGTGTGGTGATGATCTCGCCGATGCCACCGCAGCGCGTACACGGACTGGTGGAGATCATCTGCCCCAGAACACTCTGTCGCACCCGGCGCACTTGTCCGGTTCCACTGCACTCGGAACACGACACCGGCTTGGTGCCTTCCCCGGTACCGGCGCCCTCACAGTCGTCACAGGTCTGCGGCAGCTTGAGCTCGATCGGGATCTGGTCACCGAACACGGATTGCTCGAACATGATCGCGACCGTGACCTCCATGTCCTGCCCGCGTGGTGGGCCGGATGGTCCGCGACGTCCTCCGCCCCCGCCGAACGGGTTGCCGCCACCCCCACCGAAGAACGCGTCGAAGATGTCGCCGAGCCCTCCGCCGCCGAACATGTCGTCCATCGACGGGCCGCCGCCGGCGCCGCCGACGCCGGCCTCGCCGAACTGGTCGTACCTGGCCCGCTGCTGGTCGTCGGACAGCACCGTGTAGGCCCGTGACAGTTCCTTGAACTGCTCGGCCGCCTCGGGATTGTCGGGATTGGCATCGGGATGCAGTTCGCGAGCGCGCTTGCGATAGGCCTTCTTGATTTCATCAGCGCTCGCAGAACGCGAGACGCCGAGCAGTGCGTAGTAGTCGGCCGCCATTCAGCTCTCTCCGAGTCGTCGGCCGAGACGGTTGCTCACCATGTCGACCGTTGCCAGTGCTTGGGGGTAGTTCATTCGTGTCGGGCCGAGCACCCCGACGGATCCGAGGTGTTCGCCGTCGACGACGATCGGAGCGACCACCACCGAGCATGCCGACAACGGCTCGACGCCGTGTTCGACCCCGATCGCCACCGACATCCCACGATCGACGATGTCGCGTACGAGCGACACCACGACGAACTGCTGCTCGAGCGTATGCAGCACCTGGCGCACGACGTCGACGGCGTCGAACGAGTCGGCGACCGTCGAGGCGCCGCCGACATACACGTGGGCGTCGTTGGACACGACTCTCATCGCCTCGACCGCCGACGTACAGATCGCATCGACAGCTTCGTCGCCGACGCTGGAGACCAGGTCGAGCGCCCCGAGTGTCCCACCGGTCAGAGTCCGAGCCAAGTGCACCGACGCCGCTGCCAGCACGGTATCGGGGGTCGTTTCGTCGACCGCGATGACCTCGTTCTCGACGTTTCCGTTGCCGAACACCAACACCACCGTTGCGGCGTTGGGTGAAAGGCGCACGATCTGAGCGCTACGGATCGTGGCCGCATCGGCCTTGGGCCCCAACACGACGGCCGCGTTGTGGGTGAGTTTGGTCAACAGATCCGACGTCTGATGCAGCATCTCCTCCAAGCGGCCATGCGCCGCCTCGAAGAAGGCACCGACCTGCCGCGTCGTCGCCTCGTCGACCCGGCCCGGCGCTGCCAGATGATCGACGAAGAACCGATATCCCTTGTCGGTCGGGATGCGACCGGCAGAGGTGTGGGGTTGGACCAGGTACCCCTCTTGCTCGAGTACCGCCATCTCGTTGCGAACCGTGGCCGACGACACCCCGACACCGGACGCGCGAGCGATGTGGGATGACCCCACAGGTAGTGCCGTCGCGATGTACTCGTGCACGACAGCGCTGAGTATTGCGGTCTTGCGCTCGTCCAACATCTTGGCAATCGAGGATACCGAGTGCTAACGGTTGCCGGTGCGTTCAACGGCGGTCGTCGTCGAGATCGGAGCGTCACACCGATGCTCGGCCGTCCGGGGCCATCCGGCATTTCTGTGCCACAAACCGGGATGGCCCAACTTGAGGCGCGGTGTCTGCTCGGCAAGCCTCCATACTGGTGGGCGCTATGGCGACGCCTGACGACGAACGTTCGACCAGTACCGATTTCGTGCGCGAGTTGGTGCAGCGCGATCTCGACAACGGCACCTTTGGCGGTCGCACGCAGACCCGCTTCCCTCCGGAGCCGAACGGCTACCTGCACATCGGCCACGCAAAGGCGATCACGCTCGACTTCGAGCTGGCCGAGGAGTTCGGTGGCGTGTGCAAGCTGCGCTTCGACGACACCAACCCTGACACGGAAGAGACGTCGTACGTCGACGGCATCATCGACGACCTGAAGTGGCTCGGTTACGACCCGGGCGAAGCGCTGTACGCGAGCGACTATTTCGATCAGCTGTACCGGTGGGCCGAGCTGTTGATCGCCGATGGCAAGGCATACGTCGACGATCAGGATGCCGAGACAATTCGCGCCCAGCGCGGCGGCTACGGCAAACCCGGCATCGAGTCGCCATGCCGCGATCGCTCGACAGCCGAGAACCTCGATCTGTTCCACTTGATGCGAGACGGCGCGTTTGCCGACGGCTCCCATGTCTTGAGGGCGAAGATCGACATGCAACACGAGAACATGCAGCTGCGTGACCCCGTGATGTACCGCATCCGTCGTGGGCATCATCACCGCACTCACGACGCGTGGGTGATCTACCCCACCTACGACTGGGCCCACGGCCAGAGCGACGCGATCGAGGGCACCACCCATTCGCTCTGCACGCTCGAGTTCGACAGCCATCGAGCCTTGTACGACTGGTTCCTCGAGCAGCTGCCCTTGCCGTTCGAGCGGCCTCGCCAGACCGAGTTCGCCAGGCTCGAACTCACACACACGATCACATCGAAACGCAAGCTGGCCAAGCTCGTGGCCGACGGCATCGTCGATGGCTGGGACGACCCGCGGATGCCGACGCTGCGAGGTATGCGCCGACGGGGCTATCCGGCGTCGGCGATCCGTGAGTTCTGTTCGTTCATCGGAGTCGCTCGCACCAACAGTCGCCACCAGATCGAGCTGTTCGAGTCGTTCGTCCGTACCGAGCTGAACCGCACGGCCCAGCGCCGCATGGCAGTGCTACATCCCCTTCGCCTCCTGCTCACCAACTGGCCCACCGACCCGGACGGCAGTCCCCTGATCGAACATTTCGAGATCGCCAACAATCCCGAGAGTGAGGCGGACGGCACTCGCGCTGTCGCCTTCTCGGGAGAGTTGTTCATCGAACACGACGACTTCCGGGCCGAGCCGCCACCGAAGTACTTCCGCCTCACGCCCGGCCGCGAGGTGCGGTTGCGTGGCGCCTACTTCGTCACCTGCACCGGATTCGAGACCGACGACGACGGCAACGTCACCACCGTGCTCGCCACGTACGACCCCGACACCCGGGGTGGATCCGCCCCGGACGGGCGCAAGGTCAAGTCGACCATGCACTGGGTCTCGTCGACGGATTCCCTGTCGGCCAAGGTCGCGTTGTACGACCGGCTGTTCGCC